>CBFCZJ010000010.1:0-26665 GCA_965602445.1 uncultured Desulfobacterales bacterium
GGCTTCCCGCACGACGAGCACGCACTCGACACCTGCCAGACGATCCACGAGTTCAATGCCCTGCTCGGGGGCAAGGACCATCAGGGCGGTGGCCAGACCGTCTGCAAAGGCGCAGGTGTCGGCCGTCACCGAGGCACTTACCACTCCGGTTTGCACCGGATAGCCGGTGCGGGGATCGATCACGTGGGTGTAGACGATTCCCTCCCGGACAAAAAAATTGCGGTAGTCGCCGCTGGTTGCCATGGCCCGGTCGGTCAGCGCCACGACCCGGTAGACCGAATCGAGGGCCGCCCCCTTTTCGGGGCGGTTGATGCCGACTTTCCACCGGCTGCCGTCGGGCTTGCTGCCGGCGGCCAGCACCTCTCCGCCGATTTCCACCAGGTGTCGGCCGAGGCCTTCGCCCCGGAGCAAGATGGCGATCTCGTCCACGGCATATCCCTTGGCGATGGATGCCAAATCCAGCGTCACGTCCGGCTTGGTCTTGATCAAAAACCCTTCGGGCAGGATCTTGATAGAATCGAAACCGATCTGTTTTTTCTGCACCTGGATTTCATGTTCGGACGGGAGCCGCAGCCGGTCGCCCTTGTCATGAAACCCCCAGAGCCGGACCAAGGGGTCCACGGTGCCGTCCCAGCGGCCGTCCGTGAGGCGGTAGATGCGGGCGGCGGTCTCCATGACCCGGCTAAAATCGGTGGAGACCGCAAATCTTTCCCCGGTCCGGTAGAACCGGTTGAACCGGCTGATTTCGCTGTCGGGCCGGTAGGTCGAAAAGACCTGATTCAGGGCTTCGAGGCGAAGTTCGATCTTTTCCTTCAGCGCCTCTGCAGAGATTCCCCTGCCGGCGTAGACCTTCACCTGATAGGTGGTTCCCATGGTCCGGCCGGAGATCACGATTTCTTTTTCACCGCCGCAGGCAAGGACGATGGCCGTTAAAAAAAAGACAAGCAGGAGCCGGCACAAAAAGGTCCCTGGATGCTTTAGAATATGAAACTTCCTAAAAGATAATCCATCTAATGTCCTCAAGGGAAGCCCATCGTTCCGCGCCGAGCATCGCAGAAACGGGCGGATCAGCCCTTCAAGCTGTCTGAATAAATCCGCTTTCGCGTATTTATTAGCGGCGGCTCCGCCGCCGGTTAAAAAAGAACCAATCTGTTCACCGAAAATGGAAGTGGTTGGGCTAAAGCCATTCATCGATCGGATAGATTCAAGAAACCGTTTGTCATTCTTGTCCTTTGCGCCCGTAAGGGCGCCTAATTTTCTCTGCGGCAGCAGAGAAAATGTCGAGTTCTTGAAGGGCCCGCCCGTTTCTGCGACGCGCAGGAAAAAGCGGGGCGCAGGGCGCCTTTTCTTTTGGTTACTTTTCTTTGGGCGAGCAAAGAAAAGTAACAATAAAAATATAGAAAATTCAAAGTAATATAGTAAAGATCGTTTCATGTCGGTCAAATCCCGTTCAAAAACGGGACCGCTGGGCTGGATCCCGGCTCTCCGCTTCGCTACGGCCGGGATGACGGAGTAAGAAGTTTCATTCTTGCTCAATCTCGGCGCTCAGCCGGACAGCGGTGGGGCTGGATCAAGGATCGAGCATGCAACATATTGAGGTCCGTCAATTATCCGAACGCCCTCCACCGCTCGGAGCGACGTTTTAACAGATCCGAGGTAATTGTTCTCCGGCCAGCATGTCCACGATCCGACTGCCGCCGATCCGGGTTTTCATGACCACCTTTTTGGGATGATCCGCCACCACCTCACCGATGATGCACGCCTCTTTGCCGAAGCTGTCCCGTTTTACGGCAGCCAGCACCCGATCGGCGTGGTCCGGCTTGACGAAGGCGAGCAGCTTTCCTTCGTTGGCCAGGTAGAGCGGATCGAAGCCGAGAAGTTCGCAGATCCCGGACACTTCCTTTGCAATCGGGAGCTTGTCTTCTTCGATGTGGATGCCGACCTGGGATTGGATGGCGATTTCGTTCAAGGCCGTCCCCACGCCTCCCCGGGTGGGGTCCCGGAGTACGTGGATATCCCGGCTGGCCATAAACATTTTCTTGACCATGTGGTTCAATGGGGCGGAGTCGCTTTTCACCGGCGAGTCGAAATGAAGTTTCTCCCGCCGGGTGAGGATGGTCACCCCGTGGTCTGCCATGGTTCCCGAGAGGATGATCCGATCTCCGGGCCGGGCCAGGCTGCCGCTGATCCGGATGTGGGGGTGGAGAAGCCCGATGCCCGAAGTGTTGATGAACAGCCTGTCGGCGGCCCCCTTGGGAACGACTTTTGTGTCGCCGGTGACGATGGTCACTCCGGCGGCGGCGGCGGCCCGCTTCATGCTCTGAAGAACCCGCTTGAGCTCTTCCATGTCCAGTCCCTCTTCGAGAATCAATCCCACGCTCAAATACAGCGGGTTTGCCCCGCACATGGCCAGGTCGTTGACCGTGCCGTTTACGGCCAGATCGCCGATGTCGCCGCCTGGGAAAAAAATCGGATCCACGGTGTAGGTGTCTGTGGAAAAGGCCAGCCGGAGACCCTGAACGTCGAGAACGGCGCCGTCGTCAAGGCAGGCGAGCACCTCGTTTTGAAACATCGGAAGAAGCACATCGGTGGTCAGCCGATGGGACATCTTCCCTCCGCTTCCGTGGTCGAGCAGAATTTTGTCGTTTTTTTTCTGCATCTTGGGATACCTTCCTGCCCCGCCTGGCTGTGAGGCGAGTCGTTTGATCAAGAATGAAACCATGCCATTTTGGCATAGTTTCACATAATTAAAAACCATAGCCGATCTCATCCAGATTCAGCATCCAGTGTCCGGCATCCAGCGACCAGGATCCAGGATCCAGCATCATCCCTATTCCTTATACCGGTAGTAGGCCGCGCAGGTCCCTTCGCTGGACACCATGCAAGGTCCCACCGGGTCCATGGGCGTGCAGACCGTTTTAAACAAGGCGCATTCGGGCGGGGACTTGGCGCCGGTCAGGATGTCGCCGCAGGCGCAGCCTTTCGGCTCGACGGGCTCGGGAAGGGCAAGATCGAAATGACGGGCCGCATCGAAGTCCGCGTAGGTTGGACGGATCCTCAAACCGCTTTGGGCGATGCTTCCCAAACCCCGCCAGACGGCGTCCGCCGGTTCGAACACCGCGTCCATGAGCCGCCGGGCCTTTTGGTTTCCCTCGACGGTGACCGCCCGCGGGTAGGCGTTTTCCAGCGCGGGGGCTCCGGTTTCGATCTGCACGGCGAGCCGGAAAATCCCCTGGAGGATGTCGACCGGTTCAAACCCGGTGATGACGCAGGGGACGGAGAAACGCTCGAAAAACGATCGGTATCCGTCTTCACCGAGAATGACCGACACGTGGCCGGGCAGAATGAATCCGTCCAGGGTCACCCCGGGAAAATGCATCAGCGCCTCCAAGGCCGGGGGGACCAGCTTGTGGGCCGAAAAAACGAAGAAATTCTTTCGTCCCATGTCCCGGGCGGCCGACAACGAGGCGGCAATGGTCGGGGCGGTGGTTTCAAATCCCACGCCCAGGAAAACGATTTTTTTGTCCGGGTGTTCTTCTGCGATCGTGAGCGCATCGAAGGTCGAATAAACGATCCGGATGTCGGCGCCGGCAGCCCGCTCCAGCTGCAGAGACGATTCGGTGCCCGGCACCCGCATCAAGTCTCCGAAGGTGGCGACGATCACTTCCGGCGTTCGGGCAAGGGCGACGAAGGCATCGATATCGGACTGGGCGGTGACGCAGACCGGACAGCCCGGTCCCGACAGGAGGGTGATCGTTTCGGGCAGCAGCGATCGGATGCCGTGCCTGAAGATCGACATCGTGTGGGTGCCGCAGACTTCCATGAGTCGGATCGGCCGTCGACTCGCCGCCGCGATCCTGTCTGCCAGCCGGCGGGCGATTACCGGGTCCCGGTATTCTTGGGCATGCTTCAAGGACATCCAGTCTCCTTCGAATTTGTTTCGGATTTCGATATTCGGATTTCGAATTTTTTCTCTACAGGGGTCCGCACTCAATCATAAATATCCATATCCCCTGCCCCCTCGACCTCGCTTTTCCTTCCCTCGGCCACGGCCGCGGCCACGACTGCCTGACCCAGGCTGATCCCGCCGTCGTTGGTCGGCACGTTCCGGTGAGAAATCACCGAGAAACCCGCTTTCGTCAAAGACTCGGTCAGGCCGAGGAGGAGGATTGCGTTTTGAAAGACCCCCCCGGACAGCGCGACCTGCGAAAGGCCGGTGTCGCGCTTCAATTCGATGCAAAGTTCGGTAAAAAGCCGGACCAGGGTGGCATGAAAACGGCCCCCGATCCGTGCCGTGGAAACCCCCTCTTTCAGCTCTGAAACGACCTGCCGGACGATCGGATCGACTCGGACGATGCGAACCGGGCCGTCGCTCCATTCGAATGGGTAGCTTCCGGTTTTGTCTTGCGCCGAACACATTTCCAGTTCCATGGCGGCCTGGCCCTCGAAGGCGACCCGTCCCCGGATGCCGCAAATGGCGGCGATGCCGTCGAAGAGCCGCCCGAGGCTCGAGGTGTCGGGGGCGTTGACCCCCTTTTCGATCATTTCCACGGCCACTCGGACCTTTTCTGCCCCGACCCGGCCGAGCACCGGAAGATCGAGGGTTGAAAAAGACGGGCCAAAGGCGTGGTGAAGATAGCTGACCGCCATTCGCCAGGGTTCGGCGATGGCCGCGCTGCTTCCCGGCATTTTCACCGGGTCGAGCATGGCGATCCGTCGAAAGCCGGCCATGTCGGCAAGGAGAACTTCGCCGCCCCAAACCGTTTGATCCGGGCCGTAGCCTGTGCCGTCGAAGGAAAGTCCGATGACCGGGCCGTCGATCCGGTGTTCGGCCAGGCAGGCGGCAATGTGGGCGTGGTGGTGCTGGACGGCGATTCTGGAAACATCCTGTTCCATGGCCCAGGCGGTGCTCAAATAGTCCGGGTGAAGATCGTGGGCCACGATTTCGGGCCGAACGTCAAGGATCCGCTCCAGGTGCAAGATGGTCATCTCGAAAAAGGAGAGGGTCTCCGCATTTTCCAGGTCGCCGATGTGCTGACTGACAAAGGCGTTGTCTTTCTTGGTCAGGCACACGGTGTTCTTCAATTCCGCCCCGACGGCCAGCACCTGACAGATCGGGTCTTTGAGAAAGACAGGGACCGGCACATAGCCACGGGATCGTCGGACAAACCGGGAGGCGCCGGCGATGTGCCGGACAATGGAGTCGTCGCTTCGCAGGACGATTTCCCGGTCGTGAGTCAAGAAATCGTCGGCAATGCCGGAAAGCCGGGCAAACGCCTCCTCGTTTCCGATGACGATCGGCTCTTCGCTCAGGTTCGCGCTGGTCATCACCAGCACAGCCGGCCCGGTTTCCAGCAGAAGATAGTGCAGGGGCGCATAGGGGAGCATGACCCCGAAGTATCGATTTTTCGGGGCAACCGCCTCGGCGATGCTGTTTTTCTCTCTCTTTTCCAGCAGTACGATCGGACGCTGCATGGAGGTGAGCAGGGCGCGTTCTTCCGGGGCGATGCGGCAGATCTGCTCTGCTGTATGGATGTCCCTAACCATCAGGGCAAGCGGCTTTTCCTCCCGAAGCTTTCGGGAACGCAGCCGGGCCGCCGCCTCGTTGTTTGCCGCATCCACCGCCAAGTGAAAACCGCCCAGTCCCTTGACGGCCAGAATGCGGCCTTTGGTGAGCCGCCGGCCGGCTTCGGCGATGGGATCGTCTGTGCTTACCGGGCAGCGGTCTGCGTCGAACAGCGCGGCGCGGGGACCGCAGACCGGACAGGCGTTGGGCTGGGCATGGAACCGGCGGCTGGCCGGATCGTCGTATTCGGCCTGGCAAAGCGGGCACATGGCAAAGCGGCCCATGGAGGTCTTGGGCCGGTCGTAGGGGACATCTTCGATGATGGTGTATCGGGGGCCGCAGTTGGTACAGTTGATGAAGGGATACCGGTATCTTCGATCCGCCTGGTTGAACAGTTCTGCCAGGCAATCTTCACAGACGCAGACGTCGGGGGAAATCAGGGTGGCCCGCTCGGTTTGTGCGGTGCTTTCGGCGATGGAAAATCGGCGATAGCCGTTGACTGTGCAGGGGGCGGAGCTGATTTCGGTGATATGGGCCAGGGGTGGAGGAGAGGCACCAAGTGCCTGCCGGAACGCTTCCACGTCGCTTGGGCGGCCTTCAACGGTGATGGCGACCCCCGATGAGGTGTTGGCGACCTCACCGGTCAAACGGAAACGCCGCGCCATCTGAAACACAAACGGCCGGAATCCGACCCCTTGGACGATGCCGCGCACGGAGACCCGTCTGCCGACGATCTCTTCATCCATGTCTCACGGCTGCCGCTCTGAAAACTCAGCCGCTTCCCGAAGAAAGGAAATGGTTTCCAAGGCGCTTTCTTCATCGATTTTGTGGATGGCAAAGCCGGCATGGACGATGACCCAGTCGCCGACCTCGGCATCTTCCAGCAGCATGAGGTTGGCGTCGCGCCGAACGCCGTCGACGTCGATGACAGCCAGGTTGCCGTTTTTTTGTACGATTTTAGATGGGATGGCGAGGCACATCGTCTTTTACCCCCCTGGGCCTAACGAGCACGTGTAACCGCTTGAGTTCTGTCAGCACCATTTCGATCATCGGTTCGACCTTTTGGGAGATGGCCGGGGTCATCTCGACGCTCAGGGTATCGATGTCCTCCGGTTCGATGCCCAAAACGACGGTGTCCGGGACCTTATCCAGGGCCTGGCAAAGGGTCAGCGCCTCGAGCAGATCGATTTGGTGCAGCGAGTTTTTCGCCCGGATCCGCGCGGGAATGGCGTCGCCTTCCAGCCGATAAAAGTCGCCGGGATTGCCGCGGCCGCGGATCGCGTCGATGACGATGAGCCGGTCTGCCTGGGAAATGATTCCCAGCAGGTTGATTCCCAACACGCCGCCATCGACCAGCGTGACGTTTTCCGGAAACTGGTACCGGTCTGCCAACGCCTCCATCACCCGAACGCCGAAGCCTTCATCGGTAAACAGGGTGTTTCCGGTGCCTAAAATCATGATCTGTTCTTTTTTCATGGCAGCCATCAGATAGCACTGAATCCAACAGGTTTCAAGATGGTCGAAAGGACAAAGAAGCCTTTCCGCCCTGAGGCGGAAAGGCTTCTTTTGGTTAGTGATACCCTGTAATTACAGGACCTTGACTTTGTATACCTCGTTGCTGTCCGGATCGATGACATGAACCCCGCAGGCGATGCATGGATCAAAGGAATGGACGGTTCGCAGCACCTCGAGGGGTCGTTTCGGGTCGGCGATCGGGGTGCCGATCAGCGCCTCTTCCACCGGTCCGAGCTGGCCCTTATCGTCCCGGGGGCCGAGGTTCCAGGTGGAGGGAACCACGTACTGGTAATTGGCGATCTTGCCCCCTTCGATATTGATCCAGTGCCCAAGGGATCCGCGCGCGACGTCATTGAGTCCAACGCCCTGGGCCGAGTCGGGCATTTCCCAGGAAGCGTAGGTGGCCGTGTTGCCGTTTTTGATGTTGGCCACCAGTTCCATGACCCAGCCTTCCATGGCGTTTCCGATAACGAGGGCATCCAAGCCGCGGGCTGCCGTGCGGCCGAGGGTGGAAAACAACGCCTGGACCGGGACGCCGAGGTTGGACAGGGTGCTTTCCACTGCCGCCTTGACGTCCGGATGCCCCTTGGCATAGGCCACCAGTACGCGGGCCAGGGGGCCGACTTCGCAGGCCGCTCCTTCGTATCTCGGCGCTTTGAACCAGGTGTATTTCCCGCCGCCGGGTCGGTACTCGGGATCTTCCTGCAGCGGCTTGGTTTCGCCCTTGTACGGATGCTTGGGCGCGCCGTCTTCGTACCAGGAGTTGGTGACATGCTCGGTGACCGATTCTTGCTGCGCCATTTTCACACCGGCCAAATCCCGCTTAAAGATGACGCCCCGGGGCATGAAAAGGCTTTCCGGCTCCTGGTTCGTGGTCGGCAAATCGCCCCAGGCCAGGAAATTGGTGGTGCCGCCGATGGCGCCCCAGTCTTTGTAAAAGGAAGCCACGGCCAGCAGGTCCGGAATATAGACATTTTTGACAAAGTCCTGGGTTTCTTTCCAGATATACAAAAACTCGGCAATCCGGTCCGGAGTCAGGTCTTTGACGCTGGTGACGCCGCCTACGACCAGAGACTGCAAATGCGGGTTTTTTGCGCCGAAAATAGCGTGCATCCGGGCGGCCTTGGCCTGCAGACGGAGGGCCTCGATGTAGTGGGCCGTGGCCATCAGGTTGGCTTCAGGGGGCAGTTTGTAGGCCGAGTGGCCCCAATAGGCATTGTTCAACGGGCCGAGTTGGCCGCTGTCGACAAAGCTCTGCAGCCGGGCCTGGACGTTCTTGTAATAGGTGGCGCCGCCCCAGGGGGCGTTGCTCACGTTCTCAGAAAGGGTGGCGGTTTGTTTCGGATCGGCTTTCAGGGCGCTGACCACGTCGACCCAGTCCAAGGCGTGGAGATGGTAGAAGTGGACGATGTGATCGTGCTGGTATTGGGCGCCGTGGAGCAGGTTTCGAATGATCCGGGCATTGTCGGGAATCTGGACGCCGACCGCGTCTTCGACTGACCTCACCGAGGCCAGGGCATGGGTCAGCGTTCAGACGCCGCAGGAACGCTGAACGAAGTGATGGGCGTCGCGGGGGTCGCGGCCCTGAAGAATCAGCTCGATGCCGCGGAACATCTGGCCGGAACTCCAGGCATTGACCACCTTCCCGCCGGCCACCTCCACTTCGATCCGAAGGTGGCCTTCGATTCTGGTAATCGGATCTATCGTGATTCGTTGACTGGCCATATAGTCTCCTCCTTATGGTAAAGGCATGTGAACGCTTTTTTTCAATCCATCAGAGCATTTCGTAAAACGGCGTGTACTTGTCCCAGAAGTTGGGCTCGCTGCAGCCGATGCAGCCGTGTCCGGCTTCCACCGGCCAGCTGGTGCCGTCGTTGAACTTGACGATGGGGCAGTTGTTGTAGGTCTCCGGCCCCTTGCAGCCCATCATGTACAGGCACCATCCTTTGGCAGCCTCTTCGGAGCCGAACTCTTCGACCATTTCGTCGTTTTCGAAATGCGCCCTTCTGGGGCACTGGTCATGGATGGTCTTTCCGTAGGCAAACAGGGGCCGCCCCAGGTGGTCAAGGGCCGGAAGTTTGCCCAGGAGGAGATAATTGACGACGGTGCCGACGAAGTTGATCGGGTTCGGCGGACACCCGGCGATCTTGATGGTCTTGACACCGGTGGCCTCTTCCACGCTGACGTAGCCGCCCGGATTCGGTGCGGCTGCCTGGACGCCGCCGAAGCTTGAGCACTGGCCGATGGTGATGGTGGCCGCCGCCTTGGGCACGACGTCCTTTGCGATGTCCAGGAAGGTTCTTCCGGCCACCTTGCCGTAGCCGCCGTTGAACTTGGTGGCTACCGCACCTTCGCAGACGCAGATAAACTTGCCTTCATACTTTTTCATGGCCATGTGCAGGTTTTCCTCGGCCTGGTAGCCGGAGGCGGCCATGATCGTCTCGTGGTAGGCGACGTCCAGGATCTCGAGCACGAGCTGGTCGATCCAAGGATACATGGACCGCAGGACCGCCTCGGAGCAGCCCGTGCACTCGGCAAAGTGAAGCCAGATCACCGGCGGCCGCTGTTTCGGAGCGGCGAAGACTTCCGCCACCTTCGGCACGAACGACGAGGAAAGCCCCATGGTCGCCGTGAGGAAGGTACAGAATTTCATGAAGTCCCTTCGTGAGACCCCCTTCTGCTCCAGCCTCTCAGCAAACTGTTTTTGTTCCTTTTCCATTGGCACCTCCTGATGCGATTAAGGATCGGGTTGAAACCAGCAAACGATGGATGGGACAGGGAATATAATGTTCAGAAAACCGACGCGAACCGGTTTTCCGGCCCTTTGAGTCATGGAAGTGCCTTTAAAAGGATTGCAGATCGCATGCACACCTGCTCGTAGATTCGATGAGGCTAAGTATTTATTATTAAAATAATCAGATAGAAGTCAAGCAGAAATAAATTTCATGACAATAACTGAAATCGATTCATGCCCTTAAAAACGGCCACCCGGCCTCGGAGTCAGATTCTCGGTTTCAGTTCTCCTTTAAACCCCAGATCTTGTGCCTTGATGTCCAGGTGCAGGGTGGTCAGGGTTTCCAGTGGGGGGGGTAGATCGCCCGTTCGGTCTTCCGGGTGTCGACGGTTTTCAGGTACCGGCGGCAGGCGTCGCTACGTTTCCTCGTCTACGTCCAGAGAATCGTCGTCGGCGATTTGTATGGACGATTTGAAGTCTTTCATGATTTTTTTGTCGTCGTATTCGTCCTCCAGATCCTCGTCGAGAAGCTCGTCTATGTCGCTTTCCTCGTCTTTGAGCTCACTTTCCTCCAGTGGCGGCTGAAGATCCTTGGCGATGTAGTTGTTGTCGTCGAAGACAAGCTCCTGCCGGTCGTCCTCGCCCTCTCTGATCTGGGCCATGACCAGATCGGCAATGGCCTGGGCGTAGAGAATCGGCGGATACATGTTGTCCGTGCGCAGCCGGGCGATCAGCGCCTCACGGCCGCCCTGCACGGCCTGTTCGATCTGCCCGAGAGGGTAGCGCTCCTCGCAGATAAAGGAGAGGATGTCCTTGTCGAGTTCCGCATACTCCTGGACGATCAGCATTTGTCCGTCGCCATTTTTCCGAACGATGAATTTCTGTCTCATAGGTTTGCTCCCGGAGTGGATTCGGCCATGAAGACGCCGTAATAAATTCGTTCTGGAAACCACAAAAATCAGGCGGTGTCAACACACAAGACGGAAGGAAAAAAGCAGGCTGTCCGCCCCGGATTTTGGAGGGGTTTCGGAAAACCATTGACCGGATCGGTGATCCTTTGGTAAATATACAGATTCTGTGGGAGGGATGGCTGAGTGGTCGAAAGCGGCGGTCTTGAAAACCGTTGAGGGTTTACGCCCTCCGTGGGTTCGAATCCTACTCCCTCCGCCAACAGGAGATTCGTTGAATGGTTGATTGGTTGATTGGGGCAGATGCCCGGCATCAATGGTGTCAAAGCCCTGTCTCTTCGGCATCAACCAATCGACGAATCGACCATTTGACCAAAAACGGAGAGATGGCCGAGCTGGCTGAAGGCGCTCGCCTGCTAAGCGAGTGTGGGGGGAAACTTCCACCGAGGGTTCGAATCCCTCTCTCTCCGCCATATCCAACCATCCCGCAGGCGTTTCCGGAACGCGCTTTCCCGGGCCGCCTTTGCGCATCGCGGCGGCGGTCCGGCGTTCAGGGTTCCGGATTGTCACGAATATTCACTTTTCGCGGGGAGGTCGGCCCATGCAGCTTGCCGTTCGCCTTATCGTAACGGTTTGTCTTTTTTTCAGTGTCTGGCTCTGTGTTTACGGCTATCAGGCGTCCGGGGCCATCGATCCCTTTTCCGCCAAAGCCTTTGTCCTCGTCTTCGGCATCGGATCCGCCGGCTGGATCATCTATTCCATCGCCACGATCCATCGAACCGAACGCCGTTGATCCATGGAACGATTCTGGCAGTGGTGGCAGCATCTCCCGCAGCACCTCGATCCGGTCATCCTTCAGATCGGCTCTTTCCGGATTCAGTATTACGGATTGATGTACGTGGTCGCCTTTGTCGTAACCTATCTGCTGGTGCGGCATCGGCTGAAAACCGAAGACCGGTTCGACATCACCCCGGGACAGGCCGTCGATCTGATGACCGCCATGATTCTAGGGGTGATCGTCGGCGGACGGATCGGCTACGTCCTGTTTTACAACCTCGGATATTACCTTCGGCACCCCCTGGAAATCATCCTCCCCTTTCGATTCGAAAACGGCATCACCTTTACCGGGATTTCAGGGATGTCCTTTCACGGGGGGCTGGCTGCCGTCATTTTATTTTCATGGATCTACACGAAAAAGGCCCGAATCGACTTTTACCAGGCCGCAGATCTTTTCGTTCCGGCGATTCCCCTGGGCTATACCTTCGGCCGCATCGGAAATTTCATCAATGGGGAGCTGTACGGCCGGGTGACGGAGCTGCCGGTGGGAATGATTTTCCCGCTGGCGCCGGACCCGCGGCTCAGGCACCCGTCCCAGTTATACGAGGCCTTTTTCGAGGGAATCTTTCTTTTCGCTGTTCTCTGGTCGGTGCGCAAGCGGCCGATGCCTGCCGGCGCCACCCTTAGCCTCTATCTGATCGGCTACGGCGGGGTTCGCTTTTTCATCGAGTTCGCCCGTCAGCCCGACCAGCAACTCGGCCTGGTGTTTGCCGGTCTTTCCATGGGCCAGCTTCTGTGTCTGGGGATGATCGCCTTCGGAATCGGCTTCTATCGATTCCTGCGGCGGCGTCCGCAGGGGAGCTGAACACCGCCCCGGCCGCTTCCGTTTTTCCGGTTTTTTCTTGAGCCGGGGACGGGTCGAATCAACCGGTTGGACGCTTTCTCGAACCGACCTGGGAACGGGGTCGAATTGCTTGTAAAAAGGGGAGATTGTGCAGCCATCTCGTGGCTTTGCGCTTGACAAACTGGACCATCCCTACTAAGGGAATGACTTTGGAAAAATGGCGACATTCCGCAGTTCAGCGGAGAAACGGGATAATTTAACAGGGAAAGGAGACGGGGAGCAATGTCGAAACTGGTACCACCTCACGGAGGAAAAGGCTTGACCATTTGCCTGCTGGAAGGCGACGAGCTTGCAGCGGAAAAGAAAAAGGCCGAAGGATTGAGAAAGATCACGATATCGCCGAGGGTCAAGGGCGATCTGATCATGATCGGCATCGGCGGCTTCAGCCCGCTGACCGGCTTCATGAGCAAGGCGGACTGGAAAGGGGTCTGTGACAATTTTCTGCTGACCGACGGCACTTTCTGGCCGGTTCCGGTCTGTCTGGATGTATCCAAGGAAGACGCATACGCCATCAGCGAGGGCGACGAAATCGCCCTGTACGATTCGAAGTACGATGAGATCATGGCCACCATGAAGGTCACCGAAAAGTACGAGATGACCCAGAAAGACAAAGAATACGAGTGTGAAAAGGTCTTCATGGGAGAGGGCACCCCGACGGCCGAAGAGTTTTGGAAGATCGCCAAAGACGACCACCCCGGCGTTCAGATGGTCATGAACCAGGGCGAATTCAACCTGGCCGGACCGGTCAAGGTCCTGACCGAGGGCCACTATCCCAAAACCTATGCGGGCATCTACCACCGCCCGGCCGAGTCCCGAAAGATTTTCGAGGAAAGGGGCTGGAGCGAGGTGGCCGCCCTGCAGCTTCGAAACCCGATGCACCGCTCCCACGAGTACCTGTGCAAGATCGCCGTCGAAGTTTGCGACGGCGTCTACATCCACTCCCTGGTCGGCAACCTGAAGCCGGGCGACATCCCGGCCGAAGTGCGGGTCAAGTGCATCGATGCCCTGGTCAAGAACTACTTCGTGGAACAATTCGTGGTCCAGGGCGGCTACCCGCTGGATATGCGCTATGCCGGCCCCAGAGAAGGTTTGCTCCATGCGGTCTTCCGCCAGAACTATGGCTGCTCCAAGATGATCATCGGCCGGGACCATGCCGGGGTGGGCGACTTTTACGGCATGTTCGAAGCCCAAACCATTTTCGACAAAATCCCGTACGCCAAAGAGGTCTGCCCTACGCCAGGTCAGGCCCTTGAATGCCAGCCGTTGAAGATCGACTGGACCTTTTACTGCTACAAGTGCGACGGCATGGCCTCTTTGAAAACCTGCCCCCATGGCAAGGAAGACCGGGTGCTGCTTTCCGGCACCATGCTCCGCAAGCTCCTTTCCGAAGGCGGAGAGCTGCCGGACCACTTCGGCAGAGACGAGGTCATCGAAATCCTCCGGCAGTACTATGAGGGTGTAACCGAAAAAGTGGAGATCAAGCTCCACGGCGCCGCCACCGGCGATGAAAAGAAATAAATCCATCGGCTGACGCCGATCATTTATTTCTATAGAAAAGAAAAAAGGCGCTCCATTTCGGGGCGCCTTTTTTTATGTCTTCAGTTGTGTGTGAGATGCATCGGCGACTTTGAACCTTGCCGATGCAAGGTGGTTTTTTATCTATTGCTGTTTCTAATCATCAAAAGGGGGAGCCACGGCGCGTGGCTCCCCTTTTTGATTATGTGCGCTCCGAATACTCCTGGTAGGTCATCGCTACCGTTCGATAGACCAGATGGGCCAGCTTCGAAAAGGGAGTGTAGACAAACAGGGCAAAGACAAAGACCAGATGGATGAAGTACAGAAAGTAGGAAAGTCCGCCGGCTCCGGCCAGACGGGTCATCTCCGTGAGCATACCCGAAAGGCCGAGCGCTAGGGCAAGGCCGATCAAGTACCAGTCTTTGTATGAGCTCACCTGGTCTTTTTTGGACAGACGGCTTTTGATCATCAGGAGGCTGCCGATCACAAGAGCGATGCCGGCTGCGTTGGCCAGCCACTTGACCGGGTTGAGCTGGGAATACGGCCCGTGGATCTGGAGCCCGTACAAGGTGAAGAAAAAGATGTTGGTAACGATGAAAAGGCCGATGAACCCGTAAAGTACCATCATGTGGGCCGTGGCCCGGTCCTTGTTCTCCCCGCACTCGTTGAATTTGCGGTGGGAAAGAATCGTGGGAATCACCCGCAGCAGGGCTCTGACGAATCCTGCAGGATCGATCTTTTCCTTGTCGGTTTTGCCTTCCAGCAGGGCATTGGCATGCATGTCGGCGATCATTCGCTTCAGGCCGACGGCGAACACGCCGATGGCAAAGAAAAATGCCGGAATAAAGATGATATCGACCAGCCATGTGGAAAAGAAGTGGGCGTGGACGATTTCTTCTCCCTCGGGGGTGAAGTCGAGCAGCCCTGTGATCAGGCCAACGACGATGAAGATCACCACCGGAATGGCCAGCAACAGGGGAAGTTTTGCCGGCTCATTGACCCATTTGCCCAGAGTCTTGAGTGGGGCATACTCGGAGATGGCGTAGCTGCGAACGGCGGCGAGCACATCGCCGGGCTTTGCGCCCCGGGGGCAGTAGGTAGTGCAGTCTCCGCAGTTGTGGCACAGCCAGACATCTCCATTTCCCACGAGCCGATCCTTCAAGCCCCAGGAGGCGGCAATCATCTCCTTTCTCGGAAACGGCTTGGTATCGGGCGAGATGGGGCAGACCACTGAGCAGGTGGCACATTGAAAGCATTTTTTCAGATCTCCGCCGCCAAGCCGGCTCACCTCGTTGATGAACCCAACATCAGGCTCTACCGTGTAAGTGTCCGTCATCAGTATCCCTCCTCACGCCTGTGGCGTTGTTCGTTGATCCGTTTTGTTAGAAGCCCTTGAACGGATTGGGCCCCATCTCCTCGATGGAGGCGACGAAGTCGTTTACGATCTGCGGAATCTTGTCATATTCGTCGATGGCGATCTCATACTGGGCAACCCGCTCGTTTTCCAGAGACAGACTGGCCAGCGCCTCGCCGATCTTTTTCATCCGGATGCTGGCCAGCTCGCTTCCCTTGACGAAATGGCACTGGTAGTCGTCGCCGTGCTTGCATCCGAGCAGAAAAACGCCGTCCATGCCGGTGGAAAGGGCGTCCTTGATCCAGATCACGTTCACCGATCCGAGGCAGCGCACCGGAATGAAGCGAACTTCAGCCGAATACGACAGCCGGTTGAGCCCGGCGATGTCGATGGCCGGGTAGGCGTCGTTTTCACAGATCAGAGCGAGAATCCGCATGGGCGGCTCCTCGTAGTCGTCTTCAGACGGCACCTGGATCGACTTGACCATGGAGCCGATGCTGTCGATGTTGTAATCGGCAAAGCCGATGATCCGCTCCGGACAGGCGCCCATGCAGGTTCCGCAGCGCCGGCATCGGGTCGGGTTCGGCTTCGGGGTTCCTTTGGCGTCGTCGTCCAGGGCGCCGAAGGGGCACTCTTCGGTGCACCGCTTGCACTGGGTGCAGCGCTGGAAGAAGAAATCCGGAAAGGTCATGTCGCCGGACCGGGGATGGACCGAGACGCCCCGGTTGACCGACTCCAGGCACTGAATGGCCTTTAAGGCGGCCCCGGTGGCGTCTTCCATGGCCTCTTCGGTGGTCATGCTGCGGCGAACGGCGCCGGCGGCGTAGATGCCGGTCCGCTGTGTTTCATAGGGAAAGCAGATGAAGTTCGAATCGACGTAGCCGTTGAACAAGTCGATGTCCCGGAAAGCCGGCCCCTGTCGGTAGGCCATGTTGACTACCGGATCGTCTTTGGTGGCCGGCACCATGCCGGTGGCCAGCACCACCAGATCCGCCTTGACGTTGATGTTTTCTCCCAGCAGGGTGTCCTTGGCCTCCACCACCATGCCATCGCCGTTTTTCGAGACTTGGACGACTTCACCCTTGGTCATGAAGATGCCCGGATCCTGCTGGATGCTCTTGTAGAAATTCTCCTGCAGACCGGGGGTGCGCATGTGCTGGTAGAAAATAAACGCCCTTCCGTCTTCGTAGTCTTCCCGAACGTACTTGGCCTGTTTTAAAGAGACCAGGCTGGTCACGGCGCCGGCATAGTCAAAGTCGGCGTCGTTGCCCTCCTGGCCCGGGCTCTGAACAAAAACCACGGATTTGGCGTCCTTGCCGTCGGAGGGCCGGGTGATCTTTCCTTTTTTGGCGATCAGTTCGAAGGCTTCGTTGGTGACCACATCGGGCAGCTCGCCGAACCCGAGATGGGCGAATTCCTCCGCCTTGGGCTGGTATCCCCGCCATCCGGCGGCCAGGATCACGGCGCCGTATTTTTCCCCGCTTGGATCGAGGGTCAGAATGTCCCGGCGGCCCTCGTTGTATTCCATGAACTTTTCATGGATCTGTTCGGCATTGAGGTCCTTGCCGTTTTCATCCACCTTCATCTCTTCGGGAAGCGGGTAGGGCACGTCGAATTCGATCTTTTCCCCGGGCTTTTTGAAGGTGACGGTAAAATCGCCGGGGGAACCGGCCAAACGAGCCACCACGGTGTGGGTCTTGATCGAAATCTTGGGATGGGCCTCCACGGCCTGGATTTTTTCGTCGACCACGGGCGGGATCAGGTCGGCAAAGGGCTGGGCAACCGGAAGCTGCCTGCGCCAATGGCTGGCATGGCCGCCGAGCCGCTCCTCTTTTTCGACGATGGTGACTTCATAGCCCGCGTATGCGGCATCCAGGGCGGCTGTCATGCCCGAGACGCCGCCGCCGATAACCAGAATTTTTCTCGAAAACGTCTCCGGCTTGTATGGCTCGGGCAGATCGATCTTCTTGGCCTTGGCCATTCCCATGCGCAGATAGTCTTCGGCCAGCATCTGGACGCGGTCGAAGTGAACCCCGTCGCCTTTTTGCTCTTCGGTGAGCGCGGGAAACTCTTCCCGGGGATGGGACCAGACCACCTGCTCCCGGATGTTGACCCGGTCCACGATGCAGCCGTCGAATCGAAAGATGTCGTAGTTGACCCGGCGGGAGCAGGCGGCAATGACCAGGGTGTTAGTCCCTTCTTCGATTTCCTTTTGCAGGAATTCGACCCCCGCCTTGCCGCATAGAATCGGATGGGTCTTGGCGGCAACCCCGTCATCGGTTGCGACCGCCTTCAGCGCGTCGACATCCAGGGCTTCGCCGATGCCGCAGCCTTCGCAGATATACACACCTATCTTTTTATCCATGGATAACCTCCTACCTCCTCACCAGGGTTTGAATCGCTTTGAGGGCCATACCGGTTGCGCTCTGGTTGGATGTGACCACGTCGGCGGGCTTGGCGGCGCAGCCGGCGGCGAACATGCCGCCCTTGGCAAAGTCGTTCAAGAGAAAACCGTCTTCGGTCACTTGAAGGTCCGCCGGAAGTTTTAGGCTGGCGGCCGTCGGTTGCATGCCGGTAGCGAGGACCACCAGGTCGGCTTCTTGATGCATTTTCTCTCCGGTGACGGCGTTTTCGGCCGTGACGGTGACCTTTTTCGTAGCCGGATCCTCGACGACTTCGGCGACTTTCCCCTTGATCAGAAAGATGTTCTCGTCTTCCTTGACCTTCTGATAGAATTTTTCGTACCGCTGGCCCGGAGATCGGATGTCGATGTAGAAAATGTAGATCTTGGCATCGGGATATCGTTCGCGGACGTAGGTGGCCTGTTTGAGGGAGGCCATGCAGCAGATGTAGGAGCAGTAGGGAAGATGGTTTTCGTCCCTGGATCCGGCGCACTGGACAAACGCCACCGATTCCGGAGCGCCGTTGTCCGACGGACGAAGGATTTTGCCCCCGGTGGGTCCGCTGGGAGAAGCCATTCGCTCCATCATCATGTTGGTGATGATGTTCTCGTATTGGCCGAAGCCGAGGTTGTCTATTTTCGTGGCATCGTAAGGCTCCCATCCGGTGGCCCAGACCACGGCGCCGACCTGCAGGGTGATGCTCTTTGACTCCATGTCCAGATCGACGGCGTCGTACTTGCAGGCATCCTTGCAGCGCTGGGCGTCCTCCGTTCCGATGATCTCCGGCGCCAGCACGTACCGGGCCGGAAACGCCATCTCGAAGGGAAGATAGGCCGCCTTGGTCTTGTTCATGCCGAAGTTGAATTCGTTTGCGATTTCAGTTTCACAGGCTTCGGCGCAGGCCCCGCAGCAGGTGCAGTTTTCGTTGACGTACCGGGGCTGGAGGCGAATCGTGACGCTGTAGTTGCCTGGGGCGCCCTCGATTTTTTCAATCTCGGCCAGGGTGAAGGCGTGAATATTGGGATTATCCTTGATTCTGCGGAAGTTGATTTCAAGACCGCAGGTAGGAGGGCATAGCTTGGGAAAATACTGATTGAGCTGCGACACCCGTCCGCCCAGGTATGGGTTTTTTTCGACCAGGAACACCTCGTAGCCCACTTCGGCGGCCTCGAGGGTGGTGGTCAACCCGCTGATCCCTCCTCCAACGACCAAGATGCTTCCGCTCGCAGGGGCTGTTTTTTCTTCAGTCATGCTATCCCTCCGTGGATGAAAAGTGGAATCGGTTGTATGCTCCGATGCGTCATGACGTTTGTTTTGGTGCCGGCCTCTCCGTGTCCATATGCCTAAAGGCTTTGTCACGGGCAAAGCCCTTACGCATGAGGACACAAAAAATCCTGGCATGCGGCGAAACGAAACGGATCGGCAACCGTTTTTGCCATGATGTTAATAAAAACCTCCAGGCGTCTTTCGACGCCTGGAGGCCTCTATTTTGGTACTCTAGATCATCGCCGATCGCTTTGACATCAGTCCGGAATGATTTGGATGTAGTCTTTCTTGAAGACGTCCCACTTCTGCTCCTTTGGATCGAACTTGGAATTGACGAAGCAGAACCAGTTCTCGTCGTCCTGTCCCGGGAAGTCCGCCTGATAGTAGAAGCCCGGGTAGCGGGTTTCCTTCCGGAACTGGATGTGGCGCAGGTGAGATTCCACGGTCCAGATTCTGTGGATGATCTCCCAGGCCCGCATCAGTTCGTGCAGGTCTCCGGCGGCCAGCTTTTCGCAGTCTTCGCGCATGGTGGCCAGCAGGTCCATGACGATCTCCAGGTTCTTGGAGGTGGTCTGGTAGAAGGTCGCGGTCCCGGCGCCGTACTCGTGGGTGGCTTTCATCAGCCGGTACATCATGCCGTTGGGCTTGAGGTAGTTCGGGTTGATGTCTTCGGCCGTGGTGTAGGCCACATTGTCCAGATAGGTGCGAACCGGCTTGTAGACGATGTCGACCGCTTCGGCGGCGCTGACGGCCAGCTCGGGTTTGAAGTCGGCAAAGTCCTTGGCAAAGCGGCAGGCTTGCTTGATCGCGAGCCGCCCCTCGGCATGGGAGCCGGAGGAGAACTTGTGGCCGGAGCAGCCGACGCCGTCGCCGGCAGTGAAGAGCCCCTGGACGGTGGTCATCCGGTTGTAGACCTTGTCGTTTCTGGCCTTGATCTTGAAGGCGTCCGGCACCCAGTCATAGTCCGGGCCCGAAGTCCACAGGCCGCAGCATCCCGAGTGGGATCCGAGCAGGTAGGGCTCGGTGGGCATGACCTCGGAGTTCTTCTTTTCCGGTTCGGTGTCGGTGGCGCACCACAGGTTGGCCTGGCCGCAGGTCATGTCCAGAAAGTCTTCCCACGCCTCGGACTCGAGGTGCTTGAGCTCTTTCTTGTCCATGGTCTTTCCGAGTTCGGCAAGGGCGGTCACGGTGTCCATGAGGATCGGGCCGCGGCCTTCCTTCATCTCGAAGAGCATCAGGTGGTTTCGCAGGCAGGTCGGGGTGATGGCGGCGGTGCCGTAAGGCGCGTAGTTTTCCAGCTCTTTTTTGGCTGCGTCGCTGGCGGCGAAGTTTTCGCCCAGACCGTTGAGTGCCTTGGCCTTGAACAGAAGGAACCAGGCGCCGACCGGACCGTAGCCGTCTTTGAACCGGGCCGGGGTGAACCGGTTTTCCATCATGGAAAGCTCGGCGCCCACGCGCATGGACAGCGTGTAGGTGGAGCCGGAGTTCCAGACCGGATACCAAGCGCGGCCCTTGCCCTCGCCCACCGACCGCGGCTGGTAAATGTTCACCGCACCGCCGCAGGCGACCATCATGGTCTTGCACTTGATGACGTAGACTTTGTTCTCGCGGACTGAAAAGCCGATGGCGCCCGCGATCTGATTGTCGACGTTTTTGTCGAGCAGCAGTTCAACGATGAAGACCCGCTCCAGGGTGTCGTCTTCGCCGATGGCCTTTTTGGCGGCCTCGGCGACGATCCGCTTGTAGGACTCGCCGTTGATCATGATCTGCCATTTTCCGGTGCGGACCGGCTGGGCGCCGCTTTTCAAGGTGCCCATGGCCTGGCCCTTTTTGCCGTCCAGGTTCTTTCCCTCTTCGGATTGTTTCCAGATCGGCAGGCCCCACTCTTCGAACAGATGGACCGAGTCGTCGACGTGGCATCCCAGGTCGAAGATCAGGTCCTCGCGGACGATGCCCATCAGGTCGTTTCTGACCATGCGCACATAGTCGTCCGGGCTGTTTTCGCCGATGAAGGTGTTGATGGCCGAAAGGCCCTGGGCCACGGCGCCGCTTCTCTCCATGGCCGCTTTGTCCACCAGAAGGGTGGTCATTCCGTCGGGGAGCCACTTTTTGACTTCGAAGGCCGCCCCGCATGCCGCCATGCCGCCGCCCACGATCAGAACGTCCACCTCCCTTTCTTCGACTTCGGGATCCCGAACCGCTTTAAGTTCACCTTTGGGTTTGTTCGGTAATGCCATATTTCATCCTCCTTCGATGTGAAAATTCTCAATCGGTTTGTCGAACAATGTCCGGTGTCTGCCTATACCGTCGCCTGGGGTTTGGGGATCTGGTAGCCTTCGGATTCCTCGGTGGCCAGCAGGCCGCTGTCCAGATCTTTGCCCTTGAGATCCTCGTAGGCGTTGGCAGCACCTTCGGGGGTGGTGCGGATGGGGAACTTAAAGCGTTTGATGAGGCCGTTGCGGAACTTGCAGGTCCACATCACGTCTTCGGTGCCCATCATCGGCATGATGCTGCTTCCCAGCGGCACGAAGTCGGCATAGCCGCGGACTTCGATGGCCTGGGTCGGGCAGATCTTAACGCAGGAGAAGCACTCCCAGCATTGATCCGGCTCCTGGTTGTAGGCCTTCATTTCGTTGGGATCGAGCACCATCAAGTCGTTGGGACAAATGTACATACAAGCCGTTTTGTCCCCGCCCTTGCAGCCGTCACATTTTTCGTTAATTACGAAGCTTGGCATTAATGAACCCTCCTAAGTTTTAGATTGAGCAGTTACACGACGCGACTTCCTAACAGCCGTTACACTGACCTCAGAACTCTTTCACACCTCCCTTCCTAAGTAGCTCCGTTGTCTGCGGCTCTTACCGCTTTTTTCTTCCTGATCTTTGTCAATGGCACCGGTACCCTTTTTTGTCGGCCGGTTGTTCACAGGGGTTGTCAGACGTCATTTTACATTTTCTTTCGACTGGAAAAGGGGCTGGATATTGAAAATTCTCCTAATAAAATCAATTAGATAGAGCCTGTCGCCAGATAGAATTAAATATCACCCGCCTTGGGCCTTGTCAAGAATTTTCGGCCCGGGATTTTCAAACAGATGCAGAGGGTTACATCATTGAAAAGGCAGAAAACAACATCTGGAATTTGTAAATATCGGAAACACCATATATGGTATTTCCGGTATGAAAACCGACGTTTTGTTTTGCCTCTTGACAGAGGCGCCCGGCATGATAGCCGATCGTCAGCCTCCCAATGAAAGGAACTTCGAAGATGGACGCCGATATGGTCGAGATATTCCCCGGGCAGCCGTTTGCCTTCTCCTGTGGTCCGGCTGTCTCCTGTTTCAACCACTGCTGCAGGGACCTGAACCAGTTTTTAACCCCGTACGACATCCTGCGCCTGAAGCAGGGGCTGTCCCTTTCTTCCGGCGAGCTTCTGTCTCGCTACACCTCGGTTCATGACGGTCCCGAAACCGGCCTTCCGGTAGTCTCTTTCCGGACCCGGGCGGAAGACGGCCATCTCTGCCCCTTTGTGGCCGAGGAAGGCTGCCGGGTATACGAAGACCGCCCGTCCTCGTGCCGGAGCTATCCCTTGATGCGGCTGGCTTCCCGCAATCGCGAAACGGGACGGACCACCGAGCGGTTTTTCCTGTTGAGAGAACCCCACTGCCGGGGTTTCGAATCCACCCGAATCCAAACCCCGGGTGAATGGATTGCCGGCCAAGGCCTGGCCGTCTACAATGAGATGAACGACCGGATTCTCGAGTTGATCAGCCTGAAAAAGCGCTGCCGGCCAGGCCCCCTGGACATGGCCGCACGACATCGGTTTACCATGGCCCTCTACGATCTGGACGGATTCCGCAAGCAGATTTTCGAACCGATCCTGGCCGGCGACGACCGGTTCGATCCGGTCCTCCGGCGGGCGGCCAAGAGCGATGATGTCGAACTGCTGAAGCTGGCGGTGGAATGGGTGAAGGAGGAGATATTTCAGGTGCAGGATTGAATGCCGGCTCCGGGAAAATAAAAGAACATAAACCCGAAATCCGAATCTCGAAATCCGAAACAAATTCAAAATTCGAATGTTCAAATGACAGAAACAAAAACCCTGCTGGCCATTTCCAGTCATTTGGGAATTTCCTGTTTCGAGCATTTGAATTTTGGTCATTCGAGATTGTTTCGAATTTCGGATTTCGATATTCGGATTTCGTAATTCTAAGGCCCATGGTCTCTTCTCCCGCATAGGCCCGTATTTTTCACATGGAAAGGCGCATATCATGGAACTAAACGGCAAGGTGGCGCTGGTGCTCGGCAGCATCAAGGGGATCGGACGGGAGATCGGACTTTCTCTGGCCGAATCCGGGGTTCGGGTGGTCCTGACCTATAACGACTGGGAAGAGCACCTTTCCGAGATGCAGTCGCTGTTTGACAAGTTCGGGTCCGATGCGGTGATCGAAAAAATCGATCTGCTGGAGACCGACCGGATCCAGGGGCTCATGGACCGGATCCGGGACCGGTTCGGCCGGCTCGACATTCTCGTCAACAACATCGAGCGAGGCGGGTGGCCGATCGTTCACGGTCCTTACCAGCAGCCCCAGTGGGATCTGGAAATGGCCACGACCCTGAGGGCCAAGTGGTGGGTCTTTGATGGGGCGCTGCCGATGTTGAAGGCCGCAGGCGACGCCGCCGTGATCAATATCTCCTCCATCGCCGGGCTGGTCGGCCGAAGCGGGCCGGCCAGCTACCTTTTCAACGACGGCTACGCGGCCGCCAACCGAGGCATTTCCCAGCTCACCGAAACCTGGGCGCGGCTCGGTGCCCCGCAAGTCCGGGTCAACGAGATCATGCTCGGCATCTTCGAAACGCGGCACGCCGACGGCACCCGCGGATGGAATCTGCTCACCGAAGCCCAGCGCCGGGCCGTCATCGATCATATTCCCCTTGGCCGAGCCGGCACCGCGGCGGAAGTCGCCAAGGCCGTTCGGTTCGTGATCGCAGACGCTCCCTACATGACCGGAAGCGTCATTCGACTGGACGGCGGATATGTGCTGGGCGGGGAGAAGGTGGCGCCGATGCCGGCGGGCGTGGAGGGCGTTTAGTTGATTGGTCAAATGGTCGAATGGTCAAGTGGTTAGGTCCTGTGAAGGGGCCCGCCGATGCCCTGGCCCTGCCGAATCAACCAATCGACCAATGGACCAATCTACCTCCTGTCCCTCAGCGGGGCCGGATTTTCTTCGATGGAATCCCGAACAAGAACAACTTCACCCAGTCGAAGCCGAGCAGCAGCAGCGAGGCATCGCTGGCCCGGCAGCGTTGGAGAACGTCTTTCTTGATCTTGTAGCGCCGGGAAAAGGAGCTTTCAAAGACGAACTCCCGAAACCGGTCGATGTTGTAAGTGGCCATGAAGGCCATCTTCGCCCGGGGCCCTTCCGGTCCTTCGGCTCCCCAGGGGTCCTCGGAGAAAAGCTGTTTCAGCCGTGCCCAGCGGACGGTCATTTTTTCGTAGCGTTCCGCCTCCTGGTCTGCAGTCCAGGAGGCGGCCGTCCACTCGGTGGGTTCGTACTGGCCGAGACAAAAGTCGGGCGGTCGGAAGAAATGAACCAGTTCGGTCGCTGCCGGGTTTTGTCCGTACTTCAGGCCCTGCTCGACGGGAAACCGCCGGCAGGCGTCGGGCCGGTCCGGATACACCGAGCATCCGCTGTCATTTAGAAACGGGCAGGTTTTTTCTTCGTTGTCCGCCATCCGCAGCAGCACATCCGGGAAATGATTGCCCTTGCGCAGCACCACGTCCACGAACCGGTCGAGAAACCGGTCTGAAGTCAGGTCCAGCTGCTTTTTGAGACGAACCACGTCATAGGGATAGAGAAACAGATTCAGGTTCCGGCAGCAGCGGTTGAAGCAATCGATTTCCGGGTAGCAGCGGAAGCAAAAGGTGTCACCGGGCCGAAGCCGTTTGGCCTCCAGCCGGTCGATGTCTTTCGGGTCGACGGTTTTCATGGTTCATGCTCGCAAAACCATAGAATCATCTCTGCGACAGTCATTTTCGTTTTTCCTGTAAATCCTGCGGCAGACCGCATCTCTTTTTCCAGGGCCGCCATGCTTCGATAAAACGGGGTTCGATCGAACACCGCCGCCGTTGGATTCGTACAGGATTCACTGAATGCCGCACAGCCCGGGCCGTAGATCGGCGGTCGACCGGTTGCGTGCAGCACATGGGGGATTCCGTGCATCCTGCAGATCATGGGTCGATAGCCGTACAGCCGGCATCGCTGTTCCACATTGAGGGGGCACATGGTCCGCGGGGGCACCTCGTTTTTTTGGGCCGCTTCATAACCTTTTAGAACGATTTCAGCCCGGCGTTTTGCCGACCGCTGTTCGGGCATCGGCAGTTGACGAAAGCCTTCCCGGAGGTGGAAGAACTCAAGCAGCGTGTGATGGTGGAAGCGGGTCAGGCAGCAGTTTTCATCGCAGCCGCTGCAGGCAAACCCGCATCGGGCGGCCGCTGCGTGGTAGGCCCGGTCGATTTGCGCATACAATGTCTCCAGGCGCGCCAGAAAAGTCGACAATATCGGTTTGGCCGGGAAAGGCAAAAGCAGTTTTCGTCGCACGGATCAAACCAGCGGCGAGGGAAAGAAAATTTTTGAATACAGGTCCAGTGCCTCTGTGTCGGTAAGACTGGCGATCAGATCGCAGACCGTTCGGTGAGGCGCATCTCCGTTGGCGTGCAGATCCGGCATCTCCATCTCTTCTAAGGTTTTGAGGCGCATGGCCTCATCTTCGAGAAAATACGTATAGAGTTCCTTGAGGATCTTTTTCGCCTTGACGAATTCCTTGTGCACCCGTCTGGAGCGGTAGACATTTTCGAAGAGAAACTTGCGCAGGGTCGCCATGGCGCGGTCGACTTCCTCGCTCATGTTCATACAAAGCCGGCCATCGATGATGTGGGTGGAGAAAATCAGATCCTGGATCATGACCGTGGCCCGGTCTGAATGAGTTTTACCGAGAATCGCCCGGCAGCTTCCGGGGACCTGGCCTTCGCTGATCACCCCGCTGCGGATGGCGTCGTCCAGATCGTGGTTCAGGTAGGCCATGATATCGGCCATCCGGACGATTCGACCCTCGATGGTTGTCGCCAGTTCTTCCGGGTTGTCGGGGATGATCTTTCCGTATCCCTTGGAATGCTTCAAGATGCCGTCGCGCACCTCATAGGTCAGGTTCAGGCCCCGCCCATTGTTTTCCAGCACGTCCACCACCCTGAGGCTCTGCTCGTGATGGGAAAACTGCGGGCCGTAGACTTCTTTTAACGCCATTTCTCCGCCGTGTCCGAAGGGAGGATGACCCAGGTCATGGCCCAGGGCGATGGCCTCTGCAAGGTCTTCGTTCAGGTAAAGCGCTCTTGCGATGGTGCGACTGATCTGGGCGACTTCCAGCGTATGGGTCAGCCGGGTTCGGTAGTGGGCCCCCAACGGGGCGAGAAACACCTGGGTCTTGTGCTTCATTCGCCGGAAGGCGTTGGAGTAGACGATCCGGTCCCGGTCCCGCTGAAAGGCGGTACGAACCGGACAGGGCGCCTCGAAAACGGGCCTGCCCTTGGAATCGGCGCTGAGACAGCCGAAAGGGGACATGAAATTTCTTTCCCTGCGCTGGAAGTCGGCCAGGATGTGTCCCTTTGGCTGCGCGTCGTCGTATGGTTGGCGGCCTGGCTGCATCGGTTTGTTCCTATTTTACAAGGAT
>CBFCZJ010000011.1:0-26653 GCA_965602445.1 uncultured Desulfobacterales bacterium
GACAGGTGGCTGCCCATCTCATGGAGCTCCCGTGAGAACTCGTCGTAGTCCTGCTGCATTCCGTTGAGGTACGCGCTCCAGCCTACCGTGTGCTTGGCATAGTGGACCGCCTCCTGGATTTCCTCGTCGGAGGCCCCGAACAACCGGGCGGCCTCCGTGTGGAAGAGGGTGCAGTACTGGCACTTCGTCTCGGAATGAACCGCGATTCCAATGAGTTCCTTGTATTTGTTGGGAATGTGGGTTTCCCCAAGCTCCAGGTCCCTGAAGAGGCTCCATTCCCGCTCCAGGAATCGGTCGGGAATCTCGTGGAAAAAGCTGGGCACGAGACCTATCGTATCTTGAATCTCATTCTCAATCTCTTGACGTGGGCGATGATCGTGGGATGCCACTGAAAATACCTTTCTGCTGTCAGGATAAAGACTTGGAAAATCTCGGGTTTGCCGGGGAGCCGACTGCTAAACGTATGCCATGCGTCCCGGTATGTTCCGTGAGGCGATTTCCTGGCCGGCGCGCAACCCCCATCCCAGGGGCCCGTGCAACAGGGCAACGATGGGAGGTGCGCCTGCCGCCTGGAACCGGGGACTGATGGACCCACCGGCTTGCTCACACTCCGACAAGACGACGGGGGCGGGCCCGAAACGAGCCCGCCCCCTCTCCCTCTGGATTCCGGCGTCCCCGGGGGGGTTCGGGGTCGGAAATAATAGACATCGTCGAGGGAAAAAAAGCCCTCGCCGAAATCAGAAGGATCCTGGTCGTGCTCCCGGATCCGAAGCTCTACCGTCCGGAAGAGAAACAAGTCCAGCAAATCCTTTTTTTCTTCGAGCAGCCATCGGACCAGCCGCGGGCTGTCGGCCTCATGGAGCCGCTTCAGCCACCGCTCCACTGAATCCGGATCGAACCGGTCCCGCCGCCAGGCTTCCAGATCCAGCAAATACTCCCACTGGGCTTCGGAGGCGGCGGCCAGCACCGGAAGGCTGTCGTCGGGTCCGATCTTGTGAATTAGAAAGTAGAAATCTTCGAGCGGAAAAGCGCGAACCAGGGCCCGGGGATCGGGCGCCTCCAAGATGGCATCGAGCAGTTTTTCCTCCGGAAGGGAGGCGATCTCGTGCCGTGCCCGGCCGGCTGCAAGAGCCTCTTTGATCTTCTGAGCGGGATGCTCGCCTTGCTCGGTCATGGGTCAACCTCTCAGCGTCGATCTCGACGATATCCTCAACTTCACGGAAAAGAGGAAATGAAAAATTTTGAGAGAAACGAAAGCAGCCATTGGCTTCCGACGTCCGTGTCAGCCCCTTGGGCGGTTTTCGGGGGTGAATTTGAGCAGCAGCACAAGGCCCGGAATCGCGATCAGCGTGCAGAATATGAAAAAGGCTTCCCATCCCAGAACCTTTGCCAGCACCCCGGTGGGCGCCGAGGCCAACACGCGGGGAACGCCCATCAGGCTGCTGAGCAGGGCATACTGGGTGGCGGTGAACCGTTTATGGGTGATGCTGGCCATGAAAGCGGCAAAGGCCGCCGTTCCCATGCCGCTGCTCAAATTTTCAAAGGCGATGACCCCGGAAAGAACGGGCACGCTGTCGCCGATCCGGGCCAGCAGCGCAAAACCGGCCGTGGAAACCGCCTGCAAGATCCCGAACAGCCAGAGGCTCCGGTAGATATCGAACCGAACCATGATCAGCCCGCCGATCAGGGCGCCGCCGACGGTGGCCCAGAAGCCGAAAAGCTTCACCACCGCACCGATTTGGGTCTTGGTAAATCCGATGTCCAGGTAAAAAGGGATGGTGATGGCGCTGGCCATGGAATCCCCTAATTTGTATAGCAGAATGAATGCCAGAATCCATAACGCGCCCCGCCGCCGAAAGTATTCCACCAGCGGATCGACGACGGCTTCCCGAAGGCTTACAGGGCTGCCGGCGGAGTGCGTCGGTTCAGGGGCCAGCAGTGTCGCTGCCACCCCCGGAATCAGACAGCCGGCCATGATCAGATAGACCCAGGAAAAGGCGATTCTGTCGGCCAGGATGAGCCCCCCGCCCGAGGCCAGCAGCATCCCGATTCGATATCC
The DNA here is from genome assembly GCA_965602445.1 of uncultured Desulfobacterales bacterium. Classification (GTDB taxonomy): domain Bacteria; phylum Desulfobacterota; class Desulfobacteria; order Desulfobacterales; family CAFBRK01; genus JAIPEL01. The sequence goes on from CBFCZJ010000011.1 coordinate 2,060, forward strand.
GTTGATATACAGCGAAGAGCCCAGCCCCAGCTCTTTGTCTGGAAGATCCTCGCGCCGGTAGGCGTCGATGACGATATCCTGGGAAGCGCTGAAAAATGTCACGAGAAAGGCTGCCGCGGCCGCCATCACGGGGTATCGGGCCGGGCTCGTCTGGCCGAGCCCGGCAATGGCGGCCATCAGGGCTATCTGAATGACCAGCAGCCACCCTCGCCGGCGCCCCAAAAACGGAAGGGTAAACCGGTCCAGCAAAGGCGCCCAGAGAAATTTCAACGTGTAGGGAAGGCCGACCAGGGTGACGGCGCCGATCAAGGCAAGATCGACGCCCTCCTCCTTCATCCACGCCTGCAAGACGGTCAGGGTCAGCAAAAGGGGCAGGCCGCTGGAAAAGCCCATGACAAAGGCCACCAGCATCCGGCCGCTGAAAAGCACCCGGAAAAGGGATGGTTTTGGTGAAACCTGCACGGATTCGTTCAGCTCATCCGCCGCGGCTTGCTTCGAGCAGCTGCGCCGGAGACACGATCTCGCCGTAGTGCCGCTTCAGGTCGAGCAGCCCCTTTCTTTGCTCTTCCAGAACCGAAAAAAGAGGTTTCGGCGTGCTGGGGTTTTTCCCGTAAGCCTCCATCTGAAGGTCGATGCGGCCGATGATGTTGTCGATATACAAAGAAAACTGCTTGTTGTAGAGCGATTCGGGATAGTCCTTGTCGATAATGGTTCGGAACAGCTCCTGTAAGTCTTCGTACCGGGGCAGGTTCCCGATGGGGGTGGAAATCACTTCCACCTCACCGTGGGCGTGCCTTTCGAGCCAGCCCAGCCAAACCTTGACGTCCCGCTTTTCTCCGAGCAGTTTTTTCGTCGTCCCCCCCCGGGCCTCATCGGTCAGAAAATAGTTGAGCCCGGCCAGCACGGGGCGCTTTTCTTCGGCGATCTTGTCGCTGGCCCAAAATTGAAACTGCGCCTCCATGTAATCGGCCAAAGAGCCGGGAATGAACGGCGCATTGGCCCAGGGCGCCCGCTTGACGCCGGTGGCGCCAACCTCGGTGGCCGTCGCCGCGGACACGATGCACGCCCCGATGACCACCCCCTGATCCGAGTTTTTCCCCGCCCATACCGGCGGCATGGTGTCGCTGTCCCGCCCGCTGTAGGTGATCACCCGGGTTTCGACCCCTTCGGCTGCTTCGGCCAGCGCTGAATAGTTCGCCAAAGACGAGGAGGAAACCGTGCACCGGGCGTTGGGATGGGAGACGGGCACCGGTTTGCCGTTTGCGTCGGTCATTCCTCGATGCCATTTTCCCTGGAAGTTGACCCCTTTTTCCGGCGGTGGATCGCCGTCGCCGGTCCACCGGGGAACGCCGTTTTCGTCGATGAGCACGTTGGACCAGATGACTTCGTGCCCCGGCTTTCTCAGCACGTCCATGAGCTTCGGGTCCCCGACCCAGTTGACGTCTTCCACGATGCCGAAGATCCCGCATTCCGGGTTGACCGACCGGACGCTGCCGTCTTCTGCGATCCACATCTGGGCCAGATCGTCTCCCACGAAATGATTGCCGGCCATGGCGGTGGTGGTTTTGCCGCATCCGCTGGGGGCCGCTCCGACGATCCAGGTAATCCGTCCCCCGGGTCCGTCGATGCCGGTGATGAACATGTGCTCGGCCAGTTCTTTTTCCCGGCTTTCATAGACGGCCTTGTCCACGGCAAAGCGATGATTTCCCTTTTTCATCAGCAGCGTGTTTCCGGCGTATGTGCAGTTGAAGCTGTAAGTGGTCCAGTGGCTCCGATCCATCAGGACCCGGGCGTCGGGAAGGTCCTCGGGCCGGTTCAGCCCCTCGCTGTGGATATTGGTAAAAAAGTGGCCCAGCCTCGCCACCTCTTGGTCGAACACCGGATAGGCGTTGCGGTACAGAATCTCGGCGCTGTGGGACACATAGGCCGAGCTGGTGATCTCCAGCGCGGGATTGGAGACCGGCGCCCCGACAGGACCGCGCATGTAAAACCCCACGACCATGGTGTGGCCTTTCATGAGGCCTGCCAGGCGCTTTTTGACCGTCTCCAGGGCGTCTTCGCGGCTCATCCGGTTGGCCAGGGAGCTGACCTTCTCTTCTTCGTTGGCGATGTAATACGTCCGATCGATGATCCGGCCCTGCTCCTCTTTCAGGTCGTAGTGAATGGTGTGGCCTTCCAGGGGAAGCTTGGCTTCTTCTCCCTTTTCCAGGGCCAGGTCCCGGATGAACTGCCGGTCCTCTTCAGATCCGGTGTTGATAACCACCTTGTCCGGCCGGCACATGGAGATCGCATTGGCGATTTTCTTCAACACCTCCGGATGCCGGACGCGGCCGATTCGCGAAAGCTGCTCCGGATCGAGTGATTCTTCAAACAGTCGGCGAGCCTCGTCCAAACTGGAAATCCCGCCGATTTCCTCAGCAATGTCAATTCCCTGGTTCCTGGCAAACATAGCGTACGATCCTTTCTGTGGGCAGCAAGCGGGATGACCGATCCGTCTGCAGGCAAAGCGGTACCGCCGCAGAGCGATGTTATTCGTGTATTTCTATGATAATCTCGTCAAGGCTTCTTTTCGGGACGTGATGGATTCGTCTTTCGTCCCGCCAGTAGCGGATGCTCCCTTCGGGTTTGACCGGGTCGCAGACCGCGGTCTCCTTCGGCTCGCCCAGGGCAAGCACGAGCAGGATCTGCAGGTGTTCAGCCAGGCCGAGGGCGCGCTGAAGGCGCTTTCGGTTCACCGAGCCGATCATGCACCCGGCCAACCCCTTTTCCCTGGCGCCGAGCAGGATGCTCTGGGCGGCAATGCCATGGTCGCATCCGAAGTCCCGAGCGATTTCCCGGTCGCCCAAAACGACGATATAGGCAGCCGGGCGCTCTCCCGGCTCCGGGCCGGGCCAGTCCTTCAGGTAGCCTGCCCATCCCAAACAGGCAAAAATGGCCTCGTTTGTCCGCCGCCGGCAGCAAAGCACGTATTTCAGCGGCTGCAGGTTGGCCCCGGAAGCCGACAGCCTGGCCAGATTTACCAGCCATCGCAGGGTGCCCGCATCCACCGGACGGTCTTCGACAAACCGCCGGCAGGAGCGGTTTTTACACACCAGATCCTCGATCAAGTCTGCTCTCCCGAACAGGGAAACGGCACCGGCCGGGGCATATGCATCTCGATCCACTGGATCACCTTTTCAAACTCATCCCGGAGCTCAGCGAGCGCTTTTCCCCGATGGCTGACGCGGCCCTTTTCACCGATCGTCATCTGGGCGAAGGTCTTTTCCAGCGGAGGAAAGAAAAAAATCGGATCGTAGCCGAAGCCGCCCGCGCCAGCCGGCGTTCCTGCAATCAAGCCCTCGCATCGCGCCTCGTACGTCAGGGCCTGACCGGTGGGAACCGCAATGGAGACAACGCATTGGAATGCGGCGCGGCGGTTCTTGCAGCCGGCCATCTCGGCAAGCAGTTTTTCACAGCGCTCGGCATCGGTTGCGCCTTTTCCGGCATAGCGCGCCGAAAACACGCCCGGCCGACCGTCGAGCGCCTCGACAACCAGCCCCGAGTCGTCTGCCAAGGCGGGGAGCCCCAATATCCTCGCCGTAAAGCTCGCCTTTTTGTAAGCATTTTCATCGAAGGTGTCGCCGTCTTCGGCCACCTCCGGAATGGGCCCGAAGTCTTCCAGGCTTTTGATCTCCACGGGGTAGCCTTTGAGAAGGTCTTTGATCTCGGCAGTTTTTCCGGAATTGCGGGTCGCGATGACGATGCAAAGGGGAGCTGACAAAACGGGCCCTTTCGATCTTTCGATTTGACTCGGGGGGGGATTGGCTGCGTCGGGCTCCCGCAGCACCGATCGGAGGCGAACCGGGTTCAACCCCCCGAAAACTGACTCGAAACCATAATTCATGGCGGAAAATTTGTAAAGCCGGAAAACTCTTTACACCTTCACCGGAGCTGATGTAGAAATAGTCAAATACCGGCGCAGGCAAAGGATTCGAACATGCGGCTGCCTCCAAACAGCCATGAACGAACAGATTGACGACATCGCCCGAGCCAAAAAAATGGCCAACTGACCAGGCCACCGATCAGGGCCGGGACAAAACCCCAACATCAGGCCCGCCCCCCTCAGTAAGTCCGTTTTCGGCCGGCTCAGGGCGGGTTGCCGCCGGCGCCGAGAAGGCAGCAAGCAGCGCATGCTTCGGGAACTTTCCATCCGCAATTTCGCCATCATCGACGATTTGAAGATTTGTCTCTCTCCGGGATTGACGATCCTCAGCGGGGAGACCGGGGCCGGCAAGTCGATCGTCATCAATGCCGTCAACCTCCTGCTGGGCAGCCGGGCATCGGGAAAACTGATCCGCACCGGCTCCGAATCCGCAGAGCTCGAGGCCCTTTTTGAAATCCGTCCCGGAAGCGATACGGCCGCGGTGATCGACCAGTACGGCTATGGTCCGGGCCAAGAGCTGCTGGTTCGCCGGGTGATCTCCAGAAGCGGCCAGAACCGGGTCCACATCAACGGGAAGCTGGCCACCATGCAGATTCTCGGTGAACTCACCCAGCGGCAGGCCAGCATCTCCGGCCAGCACGCCCACCAGGGGCTGCTCAAGGAAGAAGAGCATCTGAACATCCTCGACCGCTTCGCGAACCTGACCCCTCTGCGTCAAGAGGTCCATGAACTGTACCACCGGTTGATCCCCCTGACCCGGAAGCTTCAGGAGCTGGAAAACAAAAAACAGCGGCAGGCGGAGCAAATCGAGCTGCTTGGTTACCAGCAGCAGGAAATCCGGGCGGCCGCCGTCGAGCCCGGCGAAGACGAGCAACTGGAGCAGGAACTGAACCGGTTGAAAAATGCAGAGGCGCTCTACACGATTGTCCGGGAAAGCGCCGATGCGCTTTACAGCCAAAAAGGCGCCGCCGTCGAACGGCTCACGGAGATCTGCCGATCCCTGAAAAAAGCGGCCGACATCGATGCAGCGCTGTCTGCGCCGGCCGAAGAAATCGGCGCGGCCTCCTACCACCTCGAGGACATTGCCCGGGAGCTGGAGAGCTACCTGGGTTCTGTCCAGATCGACGAAAGCCGGCTGGAAGCGGTGGAAGAGCGCCTCGATGCCCTGCGCAAACTCAAGCGAAAATATGGGGCCACCTTAGAAGAGGTGCTGACCCGGGCCGAAGCGATCGATCGGGAGCTGGCCCAAGAGAGCAGCCTTTCCGGCCAAATCGATGACGCCCGCGAAAAAATCCAAGCACTTCGCCGGCGGCTCGTCGATGCTGCCAAGGCCCTGTCTCAAGGCCGGTCGGATGCATCCTCCGACCTGTCGCGGCAGGTGGAGTCGGAACTGGCCTCGCTGAAAATGGAAAAGACGAAATTCGAAGCCGCGGTGGCGTCGATATCCGCGGGCCCGTCCGCCGGCCACCTGCTGACCGCCGGCGGCCGCCTGCTGTCTGAAACCGGAATGGACCGGGTTTTCTTCCAAATCGCCCCCAATGTCGGAGAGGAGATGAAGCCGCTGGCCTCCATCGCATCGGGGGGAGAGCTTTCCCGGATCGTTCTGGCCCTGATGGCGATCCTTTCCGGAAACGGATCGGTGGAAACCGTCGTGTTCGACGAAGTCGACGCTGGAATCGGCGGCGGCGTGGCTGAAACCGTCGGAAAAAAACTGGCCGAACTCGCCCGGACCCACCAGGTGCTCTGCATCACCCACCTTCCCCAGATCGCCCGGTTCGGTGAGCACCATTTCCGCATTTCAAAACACGTTCAGGCCGGCCGAACCGTCACCCGGATCTCCTCCTTGGACCGAAATGAGCGTGTGGAAGAAATCGCCCGCATGCTCGGCGGAGAACAGATCACCGAAACCACGCTGAAGCATGCAAGTGAACTGATTCAAAGCGGCGCCTGAACACCCCCCCCTCTGCATTAAAATGTTCCGATCGCAGCGGCCAAGGAGGGATGCGATGAACGGATTCAACCCATACAGCGTTCCGCCGCTGCTCAATCTCGTCTGTTTCTCCGTGCTGATCGTGGTGACGGCCCTTCGCGGCGCCCGGTCCCGGCTCAACAGGCTGTTTCTGGCCATCTGCCTCTTCGGGATACTGCTCAACATCGACATCGTCTTTGCCCTGCATACCGCATCGGCGCAGGCCGCGCTGGCGGTCAGCCGCGCCGACCATTTTCTTCTGGTCTTCTCGCTGCCGGTGTATATCCAGTTTTTTCACACCTACCTTCGAATCGAACACCGCAAATGGCTTGAATTTGCGGCATGGGGTTTTTCCGCGTTTCTGATGGCGGTTTCTCCTTCCCCCTGGTTCATCGCCTCCATGCAGCGAACCGAGTACGGATTTTTCGCCCGGGCAGGACTCCTTTACCCTTTTTTCGGACTGGCCGGTCTGATGGTGACCGTTTATGTGCTCGTCCTTTTATATCGCGCCGCGGCATCGGAAACGCTGCCCGGCCGGAAAAACCGCCTTCAGTACCTGCTGATCGGTTTCGGATTCATGGGATTTCTCAACGGGTTGAACGTTTTTCCGGTGCTGGGCTGGGAGATGTATCCCCCCGGCAACCTGAGCTTCATCCCCCTGATCGTCTTTGCCTTTGGCCTGTTTCGCTACGATCTGCTCGATCTGGGATTTCTGCTTGAAAAAAGCGTCGTCCACGCGGCGATTTCGGCTGTCTTGACCGTCGGATTCGCCCTGGTGCTGCTGGCTTCGGAGATCGTCTTCAGCGGCCGGACCGCGGCGGCTTCGGCGGCGTTTCCGATCGTCCTTTTTTTTATCGTCGCCGGCTTCATCGGACCGCTGCAGGCCCGGCTCCGCGGGGCGGTGGACCGCCGTCTTTTTCCGAGGCGGTATGATTTTCAAAGGACGCTGGCATCGGTGAGCCGAAGCATCGTAGCGGTTCTCGACGCAGACCGGATCGGCCGCACCATTGTGGACGCGTTGAAATCTGCTCTGCAGGTGGAAAGCTGCGCCCTTTTCGATCGGCGCCACGCACAAGGACCCTTGTTTTTGGTGGCTGCGCAGGCCCCGGAGGGGCATGCGATGACCCGGCCCGAAATTCCGGCGATGGAGATGCTGGGCCGGAAGCTTGACGAACTTCCGGCCCCCTGGATTCAAAACGGCATGGAGGGCGCAGGCGCCGACACCCCGGCGGGCCGGCTGGCAGCGTCGATGAACACCCTGGGTGCCGAGATCGGCCTTGCCCTGCCCTTCGGCGACCGGAAACCCGGCCTTTTGCTGCTCGGCAAAAAATGCTCGGGCAGAATGTTCACCCCCGAAGATATCGCCCTTTTGGAAACCCTGGCCGGACAGACTTCCACGGCCCTGGAAAATGCCCGCTTCTACCAGGAACTGAGAAGCATGAACCGGGCACTGGAGCAACGGGTGGCTGAAAAAACCCGGGATTTGAAAGCGGCCCTGACGGAAAAAGAACGCACCCTCGACCAGCTGATCCGGTCCGAGAGCCTGGCGTCCCTCGGACAGCTCGTCGCCGGAGTCGCCCACGAGCTGAACAACCCCCTTGCCAGTGTGAAAAGCCTTTTGCAATCCGTCGCCGAAGATTTGGTCGAAGATGCCGCCGCATGCGATCCGGAAGGAGACCGGGTCGACGATTTGCAATTCGCCGACCGCGAGCTTTCCCGGGCACAGCAGATCGTGGCCAGTCTTTTAGGTCTGTCCCGCCAAGGGCAGACCTACACCGAGGCGGTCGACTTAAACGTTGTCACCCGCGACGCTCTGCGGGTGCTCTATAACCAATATAAGACCCTTAAGATCGAGATCGTCGAGGACCTGGCGCCGGAGCTGCCGCCCATCGAGGGAAATTTTTCCAACCTGGGCCAGGTCGTGTTGAACCTCATCCAAAATGCGGTCCAGGCCATGGAGCGCGCCACCGGCCGGATCATCCTGAAAACCCGCCACCTTGCCGATGCCCGGCAGGTGGTGTTCGAATGCATCGACAGCGGGCCGGGAATCGACGCGGCCTTGCACAACGACATCTTCAAACCGTTTTTCACCACCAAGCCCCCGGGACAGGGCACCGGACTCGGGCTCTATATCTGCCATGAAATCGTCCGGAGACACGGCGGCAGGATCCTGCTCTGCTCGTCAGACAGACCGGGAGCCCGCTTTGCGATTCAACTGCCGGTTTCTTCCAGGCATGAGCATACAGGCAATGATTGACGGAAAAGTCAATTTATGCTCAATTTAGCGGTTACATTGAAAACCGGTTCAAAAATCATCGACAGCGGCCGGAGGGACATTTTTTCAGCGATAGGAACTCTGCCCTGCTTCAACGGAGGTTTTCGTTATGCCGATCTACGAATTTAAATGCGCAAAGTGCAACGATCTGTTTGAGATCCTCGTCAGAAACCAGGAGGAAGAGGCAGCGTTGCACTGCCCCAAGTGCCAATCGACCGAATTCGAGCGGGTCATCAGCGCAACCCGGCACGCCATGGGCGATGCCAAGGGCCAGAGCGGCGCCCAGGCGGTCTCGCGAAACTGCGCTTCCGGTTCCTGCACCACCTACACCATCCCGGGCCACAACCGCTGACGGTTTAAAAACAGCCGATGCGTGTTTCGGCATGCGGCTGCCGATTGACAGCCGCCGTCGACGACATTATTTTTCTGGGTCATTCACAGGGATGGAAAGCCACGAGATGAAACAGGTCCACAACCATGAAAAAGAGCAGTTCAAGAAGCTGTTCCGACAGGAGCAGATCGACCGGTTCGAAGACCGCTTTCTGATCCTGGAGGTGTTCCTCCAGACCGAACGCCACATCACCGTCAGCGGCTTGACCGAGCTCCTTCGGGATCAAGGGGTCGATTTCGCCCCCGAATTCGTTCTGGAAACCCTCAAATTGATGTGCCAGTTCGGATTTGCCCAGGCAAACACCTTCGACAACGGCGAAGTCTATTATGAACATCGGCATCTGGGACAGCACCACGATCACATGATCTGCACCAAGTGCCGGTCCATCGTGGAGTTTGAGGACGAGGCGCTGGAGGCGCTCCAGCTCCAGATTGCCCGGGCCCGCGGATTTCACATGCTCCAGCACAAAATGGAGATCTACGGCATCTGCGACAACTGCCTGAAGGAGCGGATCCAGGGCATGCCACTGTCCATGGCAAAGGCAGGCGAGCACTTGCAGATCGAAGAGTTTACCGGCGGCGCCAGCTCCCGGATGCGGCTGCGGACAATGGGACTGCGGCCGGGCGACCGGATCGAAGTCATCACGAATCACAGTGCGGGCCAGGTGGTGGTCGCCACGGACTTCCACCGGTTTGTACTGGGCCGGGGCCTTGCCCAGAAGGTGATGGTGCAACCCCTGAATCCGGAGGACAGCCGCGGCGGCCGGCGGCCCTCTAAAGAAACCGGATAGGCCGATGAACCTGAGTCAACTCAGAGAGGGACAACGGGCCACGATTCTCCGCGTCGGCGGAAACGGGGCGCTTCGAAGACGCCTGCTTGAAATGGGGCTTTTGAAAGGCACCGACCTCTACGTTGAAAAATACGCACCGCTGAAAGACCCGATGGAACTGATCGTCAAGGGCTACCACGTATCGTTGCGGGTGCAGGAGGCCTCCCAGATCAGCGTGGAACCCATCGAATAGGTTTCCCATGCCCGAAAGACCCATCTCCATCGCCCTGGCCGGCAATCCCAACTCCGGCAAGACGACGATATTCAACAACCTCACCGGCACCCGGCAAAAGGTCGGCAACTGGCCCGGGGTCACCGTCGAAAAAAAGGAAGGAAAGATCCGTTATCAGGGAGTCGAGCTCCTGATCACGGATCTTCCCGGCACTTACAGCCTCACCCCGTTTTCCATCGAAGAGATCGTCGCCCGGAATTTCATTCTAGACGAACACCCGGACGTGGTGGTCGACATCATCGATTCGTCGAACCTGGAAAGAAGCTTGTATCTGGCCACCCAGCTGCGCGAGCTCGACTGCAAGGTCCTTTTCGTCCTGAACATGAGCGATCTGGCCCGCAACCGGGGCATCAAGATCGACACGGAAAAACTCTCCGAACTGCTCGATGTCTCTGTGGTCGCCACGGTGGGCAACAAGAACCAGGGCATGGACCAGCTGCTCGATACCGCCTTGCGTCTGGCCGAATCGAACACCGATGTCGCCCAAAGGAGGCGGGTTCGATACAGCAAGGACATCGAGGCGGCCATCGTCGAACTCCAGCGGCATCTGGAAGTACAATGCGCGGATATGCTTCCCTACAATCCGCGCTGGACGGCCATCAAACTGCTCGAAGACGACAACGTCGTCAAGGAAAGAACGGCCGCCGCCGTCGGAGAGCGTGGCCCGGACATTTTCGAACAGGTCGTCCGGCTTCGCGAAAGGCTGATGGACCGATACGCCGAAGAGCCTGAAATCGTAATGACCGATGAACGATACGGGTTCATCGCCGGAATCATCAAAGAGATTCAGGTTCTATCCGCCCGGAGACGGGTGGATGTCTCCAGAAACATCGACCTCGTTTTAACCAACCGCTTCGTCGGCTTTCCGATATTTCTCTTCTTCATCTGGGCCATGTTTCAGCTCACATTCACCGTGGGCGATTATCCGATGCAGTGGATCGAGGCCGGCGTGGGCATGGTTTCAGCGCTGCTCGACGCCTTGCTCCCGCAAGGCCTTTTCAAGAACCTTCTCGTAGAAGGCATCGTGGCCGGCGTGGGCAGCGTGATCGTCTTTTTGCCCAACATCCTCCTTCTGTTTTTTTTCATCGCCCTCTTCGAGGACACGGGCTATATGTCCAGGTGCGCTTTTCTCATGGACAAGATCATGCACCTGATCGGCCTGCACGGAAAGTCGTTCATTCCGATGCTCATGGGATTCGGATGCAACGTGCCGGCGATCATGGCCGCACGCACCCTGGAAAGTGAAAAGGATCGACTCCTGACGATTCTGATCACTCCCTTTATGTCCTGCGCGGCCCGGCTCCCGGTGTATATCGTACTGGCTGGAACCTTTTTCGGCGCCAAGGCCGGAACGGTCATCTTTTCCATCTACCTTCTGGGAATCGCGCTTTCGATCCTGACCGGCCGGCTCTTTCGTTCTACGCTGCTCCGGGGCGCCGACGCTCCTTTCGTCATGGAGCTTCCCCCGTATCGGGTCCCGATGTTCAAGAGCCTGGTCATTCACATGTGGGACCGCAGCAAAATGTTTCTCAAAAAGATGGGCGGGGTGATCTTAATCGGTTCGGTCGTGGTCTGGACCTTGTCGGCGTTCCCCCGCGACATCGACTATTCGATCGACTACGATCAGAAGGGGCAGCAGATCGCCGCCGACTACGACCGCCGCATCGCCGAAGCCCGGGGCCCTGAATTCGATGCCCTGAAAAAAGAGAAGGCATCGTCTTTGAGGCAGCTGGAGCACCGCCGGCGGTTCGAACGGGCTGAAAAGTCCTACATGGGAAAAATCGGAAAAGCCATTGACCCGATCTTTTCGCCGCTGGGGATCGACTGGCGAAGCAGCGTTGCGCTGGTCACCGGCTTTTTTGCCAAGGAAATCGTTGTCAGCACCCTTGGGGTGTTGTATGCGGTCGGAGAAGAAAACGAAAGCGAGGCGCTCCAGCAGGCGCTGCAGGATTCGGACATGACCCCCCTGTCGGCATATGCCATGATGGCGTTTGTACTGCTCTACGTGCCCTGCATCGCAACGGTGACCACGATACGGCAGGAAACCGGCTCAAGCGGGTGGATGCTGTTCAGCGTCGTCTACAGCACGGCACTGGCCTGGGCGGTGGCCTTTGCCATTTACCAGGGCGGTCGCCTTTTCGGTTTGGGCTGATGTCCGGCTTTTCGTTGAACGGTTGATGGGGGACGCGGTCAAGCGGTTGAAGAATCCCGACGATAAAAGGGGATCCAGGGATTTGACCCAGCGGCGAGTAAAGATCCGGGCCCGGAGGACCCGGCTTTGAGTTAAGCCCGGAGGCCATGAATCGCTGTGGTTGTCTTAAATCCGAAATTCGAATATCGAAATTCGAAACAAATCCTAATGACCAAAATTCGAATGATCAAAACAACAGCAGCTTTCCAGAAATTGCATTCGCCCTTGTTTTGGTGATTCGGTCATTCGAGTTTCGAATTTGTTTCGTATTTCGGATTTCGTGCTTCGAATTTTTTCGCTTTGGGCTAAAAGGCAGAGCCAATTGCCTCTGACCTGGTCCTGAGGACCAGGATTGTGAGACTGCATTTAACAAATCAACCCATTGACTTCGATGAAACACCATGGCAGCGCCAACGCCCGCATACCTCGAAACGCTTAAAGCCGGACTTCTCGAAGAAAAAGCCGCCGCCGCGCGCAAGCAGATGCAGCAGTGCCATCTTTGTCCCCGGCGCTGCGGGGTAAACCGTCTTGCCGGTGAAACCGGATTCTGCCGCACGGCGGACCGCGCCTGGGTTTCCAGCTTTGCTCCGCATTTCGGCGAAGAGGCGCCGCTGGTCGGCAACGGCGGAAGCGGAACGATTTTTTTCACCCACTGCAACCTGCTCTGCCTGTTTTGCCAGAATTTCGAAATCAGCCACGGGGAAACGGGAGAACCGGTGCAGGACGCATCCCTGGCTGAAATGATGCTCCAACTTCAAAAGGCCGGCTGCTGCAACATCAACTTCGTGACTCCATCCCACGTCGTCCCGCAGATTCTTGCGGCTGTGGCGCTGGCCGCGGCAAAAGGCCTGCAGGTGCCCCTGGTGTATAACTCGGGCGGATATGACCGGATCGAAACCTTGAAGCTGCTCGAAGGCGTTGTCGACATCTACATGCCGGACTTCAAATTCTGGGATCCGGACATCGCCGAGCAGGCCTGCCAGGCCGGGGATTACCCGAATGTCGCCCGCCGGGCCCTGATCGAAATGCACCGGCAGGTGGGCGACCTGCAGATCGGAAACGACGGAATCGCCTATCGGGGCGTTTTGCTTCGGCACCTGGTGCTTCCCGGAGGGCGGGCCGGCACCTTCAAAATCATGGAATTTGTGGCGCAGCAGGTTTCTGCAGACACCTATGTCAACGTGATGCCCCAATACCGGCCATGCGGAAGGGCCGGCGAAATCGAGGGGCTCGAAAAAAAGCCGACCGATGCGGACATCGAACAGGCCCTGGCCGCCACCCGAAAGGCCGGCATCTCCCGGATCGATCCGCCCCGGCGGGTTTTCAGGTTATGGTAACCGTGAATCATTTCCGGACAAAACGCATCCGGTTTGCCTTGGCTGCCCTCGCATTCGCCCTGGCGGCTGCCGGCGCAGCGCAAGCCTCCTGGGCACAACGGCTGGCGGTGACGGCACCCCTGGCCAATATACGCGGAGGGCCGGGGACCGAATACGATATTCTCTGGCAGGTGGAAAAATATTTTCCCATCGAAACGATCCGTGAAGCCGGACCGTGGATTTTCTTTCAGGATTTCGAAGGCGACCGTGCATGGATTCACCGATCCCTCGTGGGAGCGGTTCCATCTGTCATCACCAGCGCGCCGACCAGCAACGTAAGGGGCGGGCCGGGAACAGACCACAACATCGTTTTGAAAGTGGAAGCCGGGGTTCCGTTCCGGGTCCTGAAGCAAACCGGACAATGGCTCCACGTCGAACACGCTGACGGAGACCGAGGCTGGATCCACCGGTCCTTGGTGTGGTAGACTTCGCTGCCGATCAGACCGGGGCCGGCTGCCGGCTCCGGCAACAACCGGCGCCGCCGGTATCGTCCCTGTCATCGGCCGGCTGTTCCGCCGACTCGCCCGCGATCTTTTAACGCCCCATGTAACAGAGGAGCAAACATGGCCAAGGCAAAAAAACCCTCCCGAAAGGAACTGCTCAAGGAACCGGATGAATTTCTCACCCTTTCCCGGCGGATGATCCAGTTTTCCGTTGCTCATAAAAAAACGATTTTGTTCGGAATCGCTGCATTTTTCGGAATTCTGGTGGCGGTGGCAGGGGTCCAATACTATACGGTAAGGGCAGAGAACCGCGCGTTTTCCCTGCTTCATGAAGCGACCGCCGCCTATGAACAGGCGGCTTCTGCCGGAAACCCTCGACACGCGCGCGATTCTTCAGCACAGGCGTTTGAAGCCCTTCTCGACCGGCACTCGGGACGGACTGCGGCCAAGATCGGGCGGGTCATCTATGCCGATATCTGCTATCGCGGCGGGGATCCTGCAACGGCGGCGGTGCTCTATCAAGAAGCGCTCAGCGACTTTCGCGGCGATCCGGCCCTCCATAGCCTGATCACCACCGGATTGGCATATGCCTGGGAGGCCAGGGGAGACCTGGAAAAAGCCGCCGCTTTTTTCCGCCAGATCCTTGACGGCCCTTCTTCCCTCATGAAAGAAGATGCACAGTTTCAACTGGCAGGTCTTTCCATCCGGATGGGGCGTCTGCAGGAGGGGGCCGCCTTATACCAAAAAATCGCAGAAGAGCATCCGGATTCCCTCTATGGACAAATTGCCAAGGAAAAAGCCGCACGGCTCGATGCGTCGGGATAAAACGATTTGCGAATCGGACAGATGCGGAATCGATTGAAACGAAATGACGATATGACAATCCCTGAACAAAAGGAAACGGCCAACCGATGCCGAATCGGTTAGCCGTTAAGGGGAAAACAGATGAAGATGTTTTTGCCGTTGCCAGACAGTAATGCAATTTCTTTGCCAGTCAGACCATCTGGGCAGGCTGAGGTGCCATAAATTTTTATTAGCATAAAAATCGAATAGTTATAAAGAAGCCGGCGGCGGCGCCGGCAGCGGCAAGAGGGACGGGCCGCATCTGAAATCGGCCATCGAATTCAAAAAATTGAACCACGAGGGGTTGAATTCGAGATATCCCACTGATTTCATGGCTTAAGTTTTGATTCCGGGAAAAGTTCAAAAAATTGAACCGGCTGACGCAATGAACGCACAACCAGCTCAATATATTCCGTTTTTTAAAAACCCGCCCGATTCAATTTTTTGAACCCTGCCGGACCGGGATTCATGATGCCGCGAAATGGATCATTTGCTGCCGGTATACGAACTCGCCCCAAAGGATACCGAACATCAGCGCAGTGTAAAATATCCTTACAATCAACGAGGGGTTTGAAAGCCAGCGGCGAACGAGAACCGCTCTAATCCTTGCCGCCGACGTCGAGTTTGAACTTCTTGATCTTCCAGTTCAGCCCGCTCTTTCCGATCCCCAGCAGTTCAGCCGCCTGGGACTGGATATTTCCCGTCATCTGCAACGCCCTTTCCACCATCTTTTTTTCGATTATGGCCAGGGTCTCGTTGAGTTGCGCTTCGGCCGGGATCCCTTCGATGTGCAGCACATTGTCTGCACTGTGCCGGAACTCTCCGGGCAGGTCTTTTACGGTGATCGTCGGCCCGGCACATAGAATCATGGCCCGTTCGATCACGTTTTCCAGCTCTCTGACGTTCCCAGGCCATGTATAATCATAAAACATCCGCTCCACCTTCCGGTCCACCCCGGTCACCGGGTGCTCTACCCGATACTCTCCGGCATATTTCTTGATGAAGTGGTCCACCAGCGGCCGGATGTCTTCGGGGCGCTGCCGCAGGGGCGGCAAGAACAAGTGGACCACATTGAGTCGGAAAAACAGATCCTCCCGGAAACGTCCGGCCGCCACCTCCTCTTTCAGATTCTTGTTGGTTGCGGCGATGACCCGGATATCGGTGGACACCGATCGGACGCCCCCCACCCGTTCAAAGGCTTTTTCCTGAAGCACCCGCAGCAGTTTGACCTGCAGGTTGGAAGACAGTTCGCCGATTTCGTCCAGAAACAGGGTGCCTGCGTCGGCCAGTTCGAAGCGACCCTTTTTCATGGAAACCGCGCCGGTAAACGCGCCCCTCTCGTGGCCGAAGAGCTCGCTTTCCAGAAGAGTCTCGGCCAGGGCCGAGCAGTTGACGGCAATAAACGGTTCATCCCGCCGCGGACTGTTGAAGTGAATCGCCCGGGCGACAAGCTCCTTGCCGGTGCCGCTTTCTCCTTCGATGAGGACCGTCGCGTTTGCCGGGGCCACCTTCTGAATCGTTTCGAAGATCTCCTTCATCTTGCGGCTTTTGCCGATGATATTGCCAAACCTGTATTTTGCCTCCACATCCTGCCGAAGTCTGCGGTTCTCCTTGACCATTTTATAGACGGAAATGGCTTTTTTGACGTAAACGAGGAGACTTTCATTGTCGAACGGCTTCAGGATGTAATTGTAGGCCCCTTTTTGCATGGCCTCCACCGCTTTTTCCACCGTTCCGTATGCGGTCATCATGATTACCGGCAGGTCGGGGTTTTTCCCCTTGATCCGCTCCAGCAGTTCGATGCCGTCCATGGAAGGCATCTTCATGTCCGTCAGCACCAGATCGATGTCGGAATGCTCCAGAATGTCCAGCGCTTCTTGACCGCTGTTGGCCGTCAGCGGCTCGATGCCTTCTTCTTCCAGAACGGCGCTGAGAATCAGCGGATAATTTTTTTCGTCGTCAACGATGAGCACGCTTTGCATGGGGTTCCTCTTGGTTCAGCGGCAGCTCGACGCTGGTAAGCGCCCCGCCGGCCGCCATGTTGCTGATCCGGACCTTGCCCTGGTGGGCCTCGATGATATTTTGAACAACGCCCAACCCCAGTCCGGTACCTTTTTCCTTGGTGGTGAAAAACGGATCCCAGATCTTGTCGAGCATTTCCTCGGCAATGCCCCCCCCCTGATCGCGGATATATACTGTAAGGGTGGATTCGCCTTTTTCAAAGCCGATGGCAATATCGCCCCCCTTCGGCATGGCCTGCATGGAGTTCATCAGCAGATTTAAAAACGCCTGGTAGAGCATCCCTGCGTCGGCTGTGATGGCGGGCAGGGCCCCGGCTCTGTCCAGGTGGATCGAATACCCGTTTTCCGCGAGTTCTGATTCGAGAAACGCGATGTTCTTTTCGAGGATCTCCTCGACCCGGCAGGTCTTGAATTCCGGCTGCCGGGGACGGGCGAAGTTGAGAAAATCGGTGATGATATGATTGAGGCGGCTCGACTCTTCGACGATGATATCGGGGATCGCATTGCCGTTTCCGGCCATTTTCTTTTTCAGCAGTTCTGCAGAGCTTCGAATGATCCCCAACGGGTTTCGAATTTCATGGGAGATGGTGGCCACCATTTCCCCGAGAGCCGAAAGATGCCGGGCGCGGGCAAGTTCTTCCTTTAGGCGAAGCCGTTCCTGGGCCCGCTGCTCGATAATCCGCTCCCCCCGTTTGACCACCAGCAAAAGAACCACAAACAGCAGGCCCATGATGATGCTGCAGGTCAGAATGACCAAGATCTGGAAATGAAACACCCGCCGGTCGTCTCCGGAAAGATCCTGCACGATTTCCACCACCCCGATCACAGGCCCGGAAATTCGTGACAGGGGCTTTTCCGCCCTCAACGGTGCAACGGTGATCAGGCTGCTTGCTTCGGGAAACCCGAGGACAAGGCGCAGGAGGCTGCCCCGCTGGATCAAACGGGAGGTGGTCCGCCCGGATACGGCGTTCTGGTAGCTGGTTCCGCCGGCGTTTTCCTTGCCGATCAGGGTTTTGTCATAACTGTAGGCAATCGTGTCTGACATGTCGTAGATATTGACCGTCTCAATTTTGAAGCTGTGAAGGGTGCTGCGAACCACCCGGTCCAGATGCTCAAACTGCTCCTGGTCCCGAAGCTGTATTTTCCCGTATTTCAGGGCGGTGGGGATAATAAACTGAAGAAACACCTGGTGGTTGAGATTTTCCACCAGCACCAGCGCATAATCTTCGCTCTTGTTCAGCTGAAGGGATCGGGCCCATCGGGTATTGGAGACGGCCAGAACCACGGTTCCAAAAAAAATCACCACCAGGCTTGTAAAGGTAAAGTACTTTACAAGACGAAACGGTTTTGACTTTTCAGATGAAGTCTCCGCCTTCATTCTCCCCGCCGGAAAGCCTGCCCGTAAATCGCTGCCGTGATGGTTGGTCGTACTTCAAGTGCCCGGTAACGCAGCAGATGCGGTGCCCTGTGAACGCATACCATTCTTTCAAGGGGCTGCTGTCCCGGCCAGCCTACCTTTTTTGTCCCTATATGAAAAGATGAATGTGGCGTTCTTAGGAATCACCGGCTTTCAAAATCCGCTGACGCCTTTTTTCTTCATTTGGGGCTTGATTGCATACCAGATATAGTAATGTTGTCGAATTAAAAATACAATATAAGTCAAGTGCCATTAATTTTCATATAATTATAGCTAATTTGCTTGACACAATAAAAACCGATGTGGCATCAGAAGATCATCGGCAACTTGCACACCTCGACTGGCATTTCCTTCTGTGAAAACTCCCTGCCGAATTTCACACCCATCATTTTCTGGAAGGAAAACATCATTTCAATTTCACACTACATATCACGCTGGCAGCTTTCAGCGCACACCATATCGTGTAAGTGGCGCTAATTTATATATAATTATCGCTAATTTGCTTGACTTGCTCATAATGCAGCGCGATACTACTTGCGCTCGGCAAGAAAAATCCGCTTCTTCGCGGTCTTTTAACCTAAAAGGTGAAGAAATTAGATGGGCAAAAATTCCTTAAAAAAGATCCGTGAATCATTGCTGATGAGCAAAGCCGAACTTTCCCGGAAAGCAAATGTATCGCCGGTAACCATTGCCCGGATCGAAAAAGGGTACCCGTGCCGGATGGAAACGAAGCGGAAACTGCTCTTGGCGCTGGGATTCAAACTGAGCGAAAAAACCAAAATTTTCAGCGACGATGAAGAATAGGCGGAATTATGCGGCTCGGTAAAAAATTCAACCTGGTGGGACTGGACATCGGGTCAAGAACGATCAAAGCCGGCGAAATCGTCGACGGTAAAAGCGGTCCGACCCTGAAAAGTTTCGGCAGCATCGATATCCCGCCGGGTACGATAGAAGAAGGCAACATCGTCGAACCGGCTCGCGTCGCCGATGCGATCCGCCAGATGTACAAAAAATTCGGCATAAAAGAAAACAATGTCGCCATCTCCATCGGCGGATACTCGGTCATCGTCAAAAAAATTACTGTTCAGACCATGGAAGAAGAACAGCTCCAGGAAACGATCAACCTGGAAGCTGAGCAGTATATTCCCTTCGATATTGCCGATGTCAATCTCGACTTTCAAATTCTCGGAGAAAACGAGCACAATGCGAACCAGATGAATGTGTTGCTGGTGGCGGCCAAAAAAGAAATGATCAACGACTACGTAAAATTGATTCAAATGGCCAAGCTCAATCCCTGCGTCATCGACATCGACGCATTTGCCCTGCAAAATGTCTACGAGCACGCCTACCTCAAACCTGCCGATCCGGCCGAATCCGGAGAAAACAGTGCAGGAGCCGGTGAAGGAGAAAGCGTTGCGCTGATCGATATCGGCGCCAGCAAAACCTCTTTGAACATCCTCAAGGACCGGTCTTCGGTGTTCATGCGGGACGTCTCCCTCGGCTGCGGCCAGATCAACCAGAAAATCATCCAGATGATCGAATGCACGCCCGAAGAGGCCGAGGACCTGAAATTCGCCCCGGATCCGGAAATGATTTCCGCCGACGATCTTCGGGAGATCGTCTCATCGGTGGTCGCCGATTGGTGCACGGAGATTCGCCGTGCCCTTGACTTTTTCTATTCGACCTACCCCGACGACCAGATTCAAAAAATCATCCTGTCCGGTGGCGGAGGAAACATCAGCGAGTTTCGAGAGCTTCTCGCCGTTGAAACCTCCGCCGATGTCGAGACGATCAATCCATTTGCCGGTCTTTATGTCGACCCGGACAAGTTCGATTCGGACTATATCCAGAAAATGGCGCCTCAGGCAGCGATCTGCATGGGGCTTTCCCTTAGAAAAGTAGACGACAAATGATACGCATCAATCTACTGCCTTTTCGTGCGGCTCGGAAAAAGGAGAACATCCGTCGGCAGGTGTTCATCTTCGTGTCTTTATTTGTGCTGATCGCCTTGGCGCTGGTGTACTGGAACATGCGGCTGGGAACCAAACTCAAAGAGATCCAGGCGAAAGTCGAAGAAACCAGGATCGAGCTTGCCAAGACTATGAAAGCAGCAAACAGGGTCGATCAAATCAAGAAAGAGATCGCCACGCTGGAAAAGAAAATGGCGATCATCGAGGACCTGGAAAAAGGCAGAATGGCGCCGGTTGAATTTACCGAGGAGATGTCCCGGCTGATCGTCGCCGACCGCATGTGGCTCATGCGGCTCAGTGAAGATGCTGAAAACGTGAATATGGGCGGATACGCCCTGGACAACAAAACCGTCGCCGTATTCATGACGAGGCTGGAAAAATCGCCTCTTTTCACCGAGGTCAATTTGAATCGCCTCCAGCACGCGACCCAAAATGAAGTGAGTTTGAAAAATTTCGACATCAGATGTAAAAAGGCGGGGATTCTTGCACCGGAGCCCCAGAAAGCCGGAAAGAAAAAGAAAAAGTAATTTCGCACCAGGCGGTCGGGAGAGCCGGAGAAGATGAAAAAAAAGAAACTGAAAATTTCCGCTGACAAAATGGAGCCGTTTTTCGACAAGCTCTCAAAGCTTTCGATGCTCTATCGCGTTTTGATATGCGTCGCGACTTACGCCCTGCTGGTGGCTCCGTTCGTCTGGTTTTCCTATCTTCCGAAGTATGAACAGATCGGCAAGCTGGAAAAGGAGCTCGAAGATCTCGACAACAAGCTTCGGATCGCCCAAAGCAAGGCCCAGCAGCTTGGGCGGATGGAAGCCTTGCTAGAAGAAGCCAAGGAAAAATTCGACTTCGCCAGGAAAAAACTTCCCCAGGCGCGTGAAATCCCCGATCTGCTGGCCAACATCACCGCCTCAGGCCAGGAGTCCGGACTCCAGTTTTATCTCTTTGAGCCCAGGCCGGAATCGCAAAAGGATTTTTACGCCGAAATTCCTGTATCGATCCGGGTCGAGGGTAGCTATGAGGAAACGGCCATGTTCTTCTACCGGGTTGCCGGTCTTTCCCGCATCGTCAATTTGAAAAGCATCAGTATGGCGCCCAAGGCATCCGATAAGGGACCCGATCAAATGATTTCCACGTCGTGCAGTGCGGTCACCTATATGTTTGTGGAAGGCAAATAAATGGCTCAACCATACAGAAACAAGACAATCGGCAATCGGGCTGTGCTTTTATCCATGGCCTTCATGCTGGGGTTTCTTATGATTTTCGCCGGGTGCGAAAGCGAACCGCCTTCGAAAGCATCGCAAACGGTGGTTCGGAAAAAGATCAGCACCTCGGCTGACACCGCTCCCAAACAAGGAACCCCGGCCAAGGCGACGCAGGCTTCTCCCAAACCGGCAGCATCGGTCCAGAAAGCCGAAGAAAAGACCGGCCCATCTGCGGCAAAAGAGACCGCTGCGAGCCCCCCCCAGACCGCGCCGCCGAAGCCGGTGATGATTGCCCGTCGGCCTCCCTCGATTCTGGTCGATCCGTTCGAACCGCTTTTCAAGGAAGAAAAGCCTGCTCCAGAATCGTCAGACAAAAAGGTTCAAAAACGGAAAAAAAGAGTACCCCAGACCCCGCTTGAAAAAATCGATCTCGGACAGCTCAAGCTCACCGCGATCATTCGGACTCCGGCCGGCAACAAGGCGCTGGTCGAAGAGTCTTCCGGCAAGGGGTATATTATTGCAAAGGGGACCTGGATCGGCGTTCACGCCGGGCAGGTTCAGCAAATCACAGAAGATGCCGTGATCGTCGAAGAAGAGATCGAAAACGCAATCGGCGAAGTTGCGCTCACAACGCGGGAATTGAAACTTCAGAAACCACCTGGAGAATAACACCATGTTTCACAATGCAGTCACTCGATGGCGGTTCCTTGCAGCGATTCTGGCTGTCTCATTGGCCGTTTTGGCCGGATGCGCCCAGAGTACCGCAGTCAAACCGACAACGGCCGAACCTCCTTCAGAAGCCGTTGAAGCCGGCAAAAAAATCACCGGAATTCGCAGCGCAGAGAACGCCGAGGCGGCGACCGTCACCATTGAAGGAAACCAGGGTCTTGTCTACACCTCGGTCAAGCAGCCCTTTCCGGCGGCAGTGGTCCTCTACTTTCCGGACACGGCGCTTTCTTTGACCGAGGTCGATACCGATTCGATCCAGGACAGTGCTGTCATCGAATCGATCCAGACCTCGGAGATGACTGAAAAAGGGGTTACGGCAAGGGTCGAGATTTTATTGAAGGAAGACGTTTCCTACGAGGTCGATTCGATTGACGGCCGGTTGAACGTCACGTTTCCGATCGCGGCAAAAGAGGGGGCGATGGATGCTTCCGCCGCAGAGACAGAGCCGGATGCGGGAAAAAAGGCCGCGCCCGAAGCGCAGCTGCCGCCGGAGCCCCCCTCCGGGCCCCCGGCAGCGACGCTTGAATCGGTGACGACGGCCGCCATGGAGGACGGACTGAAAGTCTATGTCAATGCAGACGGGGTCATCAAGGATTACAAGACATTTACCGTTACCAACCCCGCCCGCATCGTGTTCGATATATACGGCGTCAAGGCCGATACCCGGAAAGAAGAACAGCAGCAGGTCGGCACCCGATGGGTGCGGCGTGTCCGACATTTCGGCTACCCGGACAGGGTTCGGGTGGTATTGGACACCCGCCCGGCGTATCTGGATCAGTACCGCGCTTTTCCCACCAACGACGGCTTGACGGTCCTCGTCGGAAAAGAGACGGGAAAAGAACCGTCCGGTGCTGCGGCCGCGCCTGAACCTGCCGCCGTGCCCACCCCGACCGCCGTCGACGGAAAGCCCGCCTGGGTCAACAGGGTCGACTTCTCCAGCGAGGAGTCCGGATCTTCGACGGTGATCGTCGGCACCACCCGGCCGGTCCGCTACGACATCGAAAAAATCGAGGACCGACGGGTGCTGCTCAAACTGTACAATACCCGCTTGCCGAGCTACCAGAACCGGCCATTGATCACAACCCGCTTCACCAGCGCCGTGGATCGCATTTCTCCGGCTCAAGCGGAGAAGGCCAAAAACCTCACCCTGGTCACCCTGGAGCTTAGAGAGAGCGTTCCGTACCGGGTGGAGCAGGTCGAAGACCTTTTGATGGTGCATTTCGAGCCCTCGGATATTCCGCCCAAACCGTTTGAACAGGCCCAGCTTCCCGAGTGGAAGCGCGTGTTGACCGAATCCACCGACGAAGCCGCCGTGCAGGCCCCGAAGGGCGCCCCCGGCATGGAGGCCGCCGAGGCGGGGTTGGTGGAAAAGCCGTCGCCGCAAGCTGCCCCGGAGACCATGGCGGCGCTTCCTGCCGGGACTCAGGCAGGAGCACCGCGGTACACCGGGGAAAAAATCGCCCTGGATTTCTACGAGACCGACATCAAAAACGTGTTCCGGATTCTGCGGGAAATCAGCGGGCAAAACTTTGCCATCGACAAAGACGTCACAGGCCAAGTGACCTTGACCCTCGACGATCCGGTCCCCTGGGATCAGGTGCTGGATCTGGTATTGAAAATGAACCAGCTTGGGATGGTACAGGAGGGCAATATCATCCGAATCGCCACCCTGCAGACCCTGGCCAAGGAAGAAGAACTCAGAAGGGGCCAGCTGGAAGCCCGCCTCAAGGCCGAAGAGCAGAAAGAGGCACTGGATCCTTTGGAAACCGCGTATTTTCCCATCAGCTACGCCAACGCCCAAAGCGACATCCGGCCCCATCTCGAATCCCTGTTGACCAAGGGGCGCGGATCGATCACCGTCGACGATCGAACCAACCTGATCATCTTCACCGACGTGCCAAGCAAGGTGGAGCAGGCCCGGCTGCTGGTCCAAAAGCTCGACACGGTGACGCCTCAGGTTCTGATCGAGGCGCGCATCGTGGAGGCGACCACGAGCTTCACCCGAAACTTGGGCGTGAGATGGGATAGCACCATCGGCCCGGATGAAAGCACCGCCCTTGGAGGCGAGATCATCTATGACCTGGCAACCGACCTGTCGGTGGCCAGCTTCGGTACCGCCGGTTTCGCCTTCACCAAAATCGGCGGCACCGCGATGACCCTCAATGCCGAGCTCCAGGCCATGGAAGCCTTGAGCGAAGGGAAAATCATCTCCACCCCGAAGGTGATCACCCTGGACAACAAGGCCGCAACGATCAAGCAGGGAACCGAATTTCCCTACAACAAGCTCGATGCCGACGGCAACACGACCACGGAATTTTTAGACATCGTGCTGGAGCTGACGGTCACCCCCCACGTGACCCCCGACGACCGGATTGCCATGACCATCCAGATCACCAAGGCCGACCAGTCGGGGATCATCAACAACGTACCGATCCTGGCGACCAAGGAAGCCCAGACGGAACTGCTGGTCAACGACGGCGAGACCTTCGTGATCGCCGGCATCATCAAAAACACCGTCACCGAGGGTTCGGACGGCATTCCCGGCCTGATGCACGTGCCGCTGCTCGGCTGGCTGTTCAAGAACAAGCAGCTTTCCGATCAAAAAGAGGAGCTGCTGATCTTCATCACCCCGAAGATCATCCGGCTGGAGCAACGAAGCTTCAGCTAACCTCCAAAAACGACAAAGCCGGCGGGAATTCCCGCCGGCTTTTTTGTTTTTGGGGGTTGAAAAAGCCAATATAGAGCGCTTGTCAAAATAACATTCCGATTATGACTCAACTTTCGGGT
>CBFCZJ010000012.1:0-26528 GCA_965602445.1 uncultured Desulfobacterales bacterium
TTCTCTCACAAAGGCCAGGACATCTTCCTTGGTGCGGCAGGCCAGTGGACCCATGGTTGCTCCTTTACCCTTTCGTTGATTATGATTGCATTTTTATCCGCTGGGAGGCTGGGATGCCAGGATGCGGGGAGGCTAAAAAACAAAAAAAGAACAATAAAACATTTGAAGATCTTTGGTTAAGCCTTCTATCCGGCAAGCCTTCCATCGTCCCAGCGGCGCACAGCGCCAGGCCTCCCAGCATCCGAGCCTTCCAGCTTCCCAGCGTAGTCGCGGCGCTCTGCGCCGGGGCTACTGTGTTTTTCTGATTTCCTCCGCCAGCAATTCCGGGGCAAAGACCACCACCCTTTCCTCGTGGCCCTTCTCGAAGTAGTTCACGTCGCTGGTGCCCCAGGGCGGAATCAGCACCCTGGGCATGATCCGGGCCTGTACCCACGTGTCGGGGTCTCCGTGGCGGCTGAGCAGCAGGGTCATGTTCAGACAGTCGAGGTTGAGCCGGAAAAAGCACCGCAGGACCCGGGTCAGTCCGTCGATGAAATCCTGCCAGTCCGAATCCGTTATGTCTCCCAGCGCCGTTTTGTTTTGAAACAGAACGAGCACCTCACCGAAGATCCCGGCGGGACTGAAGGAGGCCAGAAAGACCACGTCCCCGGCGCGGAACAGGTCGCGCTGCCCCTGTTTTTCTTCAAACCCGAGCAGCTCCTTCCAGTAACAGGTGCCGCGAACGGTGCGATAAGCGGACGCGGCGTTGATCAGCCGGCCGTGAAAGTTGGTGGGGTTCGGATCTGCCACCACTTGAAAGTGAGGGTGGAACAAGCTGCCGCCGGCGGTGGGCAGATAGTTCCAGTTGATCGAGTAGTAGGTGATGGCCGAATCGTATTCATAGAGCCGGTCAAACCACCGCAGGCTGGCTTCCAAGGGATCGGAGAGAACCTGGTCGGTGATGTTGTCCATCGGAATATAGTGGTCGGGGGCGAAGATCGTCACCCCGCAAAAGCTGCAGTAGGGAAAGGCGTTGGGGATGACCACCGATGCCCCGTGACGCAGGCGTCCGCCTTGGACAATTTCCTCGGGGAACATCGGTGTGCTCGAGTCGAGGCGCTCCGGACAGAAAGGGCAGTTCTTTTTCGCCTCTTCGATCAGCGCCAGGGGGTGGGAGGGTTCAGGCAATTTCATTCGAAAGGGCAGGATGCGGGAGACCCGTTCGGTGAACCGGTCGGTGCGCATTTCGATGGGCACCCTCTTTTCCCGAAAGCCATCGGCAAAATCCCGGATGCGGGTTTCGGTGTGCTCGGTGATGAAGTAGTCTTGCAAATCTGCGGCTCCGGTTTAGAGAGAAGTAATAGAATGCCTAAAATGCCTAAAATGAGCTCATTTTAGGCATTTTTGATATTGATTCCCCTCGTCTCTCTACAACCTCCACGATCACCCTACGTAAACCCTCGGCACCCGGTCCATGATCGACGAGACGATCTCGTAGTTGATGGTGTTCAGCTCCGCGGCCAACTCATCGGCGGGCAGGACAGCGCCGTTCTGGGTGCCGAATGCCACCACCTCGTCTCCTACGGCGACCCCTTCGACATGGCCGACGTCGAGCATGGTTTGGTCCATGCAGACCCTGCCGGCGATGGGCGCCCGCACCCCCCGGACCAGCATGCATCCCCTGTTGGACAGAAGGCGGCTGTAGCCGTCGGCGTAGCCGATCGGCACGGTGGCGATGGTTGTGGGCGCTGCGGTGCGGTATGTGCTTCCGTAGCTGACCGGAAAGCCGGCCGGAACCTGTTTGAGATGGACGATTCGGGCCTTGAGGGCCATGGCCGGTAGCAGGTCCACGGTCTTAATCCCGGTCTGTGCCGAAGGGGCAAGGCCGTAAAGGGCGATGCCGGCTCTTACCATGTCCAGGTGCGATTCGGGAAGATCGATGATGGCCGCGCTGTTGGCGGCGTGGCGCAGTGAAATGGCGATATCCTCATGTTGCACGG
The DNA here is from genome assembly GCA_965602445.1 of uncultured Desulfobacterales bacterium. Taxonomy (GTDB): domain Bacteria; phylum Desulfobacterota; class Desulfobacteria; order Desulfobacterales; family CAFBRK01; genus JAIPEL01. Next base: position 1,980 of record CBFCZJ010000012.1, read on the forward strand.
CGTCGATCAGCTTTGTAAAGACTGCCAGCTGCTGCCGGGCAAAGGCCTTGTCCGCATCGTCTGCCGAGGCAAAATGGGTGTAGACCCCTTCGATCTCGATTCCGGGCAGCCGGCCGATGGCGGCAATCTCCCTCGCCGCGCGGATCGGTGCCGATTGCGGATCGGTGCCGGGCCTTCGGGAGTCAGGGAGGATGCCCAGTCGGCCCATGCCGGTGTCGATCTTTACGTGAATCTTCAGCCGTTTCCCAAGTCGGTCCGCCGCTTCCGACAACCGTGATGCGGTTTGAAGGTCGAATACCGTCGGCGTCAGGTCCTGCTCGATCATGGCGGGGCCTCTTTCCGGCGGCGTGTGGCCGAAAATCAGCACCCGTTCCCTGATTCCGGCATCGCGCAGCGTCATCGCCTCGCCGAATCGGGCCACCCCCAGCCAGTCGGCCCCGCTTTGAAGGGCGCGATGCGCCACCGCCAGGATACCGTGGCCGTATGCGTTGGCTTTGACGACCGCCATGAACCGGGCTTTTCCCGCCTTTTTCCTCAGCTCGGCGGTATTGTGGGCGATGGCCCCAAGATCGATTTCCGCCCAGATCGTTTCGAGGATCGACAATTGGGTCATTGGCTTCACAAATGGTGCAATGTCTTGGGTTGGGGGGGTTCTCCAAACCACCACGATTTCGGCCATCTGTAGCACAAATCCGGATCGAGAAAAAGCGGCGGGAGACCTCGGCTGTTATCCCACCGCACCGGCAGCGATTCGGAGGCAGTCGGTTGCATCCACCAGTAGGTGGATCAGCAGTCCGGATGAAACAATGCGAAGTGCGGGCACGAAGAGCATCAGGGCGTAGACCGCTGCTGCCGGAAAGCTATGAAGGGGGTGAAAACCGATGCTGCAGCGATTGGGGTCATAGACCGGATCGGCCAGGAGGTGGTCTGCGTCGATGACCATCGCCAGGACCATGATCAGCCAAGCGTGCTTCCAGCGTCCGGGAAAAAACAGCCGGGCCGCGGCCGCGGGCAGGGCGATGTGCAGCATCAGATGGAGGGCTGCTTGAACCATGGAATGCTCACTTGCCTTCGTAGGGCTTACCGCATTCCTTGCACCTGCCGTCGGGTCCGATGACCCCGATGCAGTTGCCGTCGCTGCAAAGCTTTCGGTTCTTCCATTCGTCTTCCGGATCCGGGGATTCTTCGAAAGAGGATGGGAGCTCGGCCTCGGCGGACCCTGCTTCTTCCTTTGTTTCCTCCGTCGCGCTCTCCGCTGCAGAAAAGGAGGGCGGATCGTCGGTCGGCAGAGGACCGGGAAGCTCACCCTCGTAGGGCTTACCGCATTCCTTGCACCTGCCGTCGGGTCCGATGACCCCGATGCAGGTCTCATCGCTGCATAAAATCCGGCGCGCCCATTCCTCGTCGTTGGGGCGGGCGGCTTCTTCTTCGTTTTCCTCCGGCGCTTCGGCTTCGTTTTCTTCTTCTTGGATGTCTTTTGAATCGCTCATGGCATTCGATAACGGTGAATCGGTTAATTGGTTGATTGGCTGATTGGTCAAAGGGTCATTTTTATAGTGGTTCTTTTTCTGATTTCAACAACATCTTGTTCGTTATTGAAAAATTGTGCTTATACGGTATCTCCAGCTGGTGTCCGGCTCAAGCCTCCTTGAGCTTCATAGATAACCGGATAAAAAATTATACGACTCAATTTCGCGGAACGCGAAACTTTTTTAATAAAATTGCGCATACAATCGCGTCAGCGGTTGTATGCGCAATTTTATCGGATGACCATGACCGGACAGGGGGCCACCCGCAGAACCCGGTGAGTGACGCTTCCCAGAAAAAGTCCCTCCAAATCGCTCAGCCCCCGGGATCCGATGATGATCAGGTCGCATGGCTCATGCTTGGCCACTTCGGCCACGGCCTGCCGGGGCGGTCCTTCCAGCAGCCGTTCGGTAAAGTCAACTTGTTTTTCCTGGAACAGCTTCCGGAAAGGCGCCAGCAGTTCGTTGGCCTCTTTGAGGGTCTGGCTGACCGCCTTCTGGTAGTAGGGCTCCCCGAGCAGGGACGGAAAAGACTTGTGGCAGTGGACGAGCACGATTTCAGCCCCGGTGGAGACGGCCAGATCCGCCGCGGCCCGGGCCGCCCTCATGGAATATTCGCTGCCGTCGACCGGCACCAGAATCTTTTTGAATTCCATAATGTTCTCCCCAAACAGCCAAGGAAACTACACCCAATTACAACGGTTTGTCAAAAATCAGCACGGTAGACCCGAAAAAATCCGAAATCCGAAGCACGAAATTCGAAACAAATTCGAAATTCGAATGACTGAATGACCGAAACAAGTTCTTGGCAATCGCCAGCTTCCGGGATCTTCTGTCAAGTTGCCGGCGGTGTGTTCTTTCCTTTTTCGGTCATTTGAATTTTGGTCATTCGGATTTGTTTCGGATTTCGGATTTCGTGCTTCGGATTTGAGTCGACGCTGTCGGCTTTATTCACGCTTCAACGCTCTTGCTTCTGCCTCTCCTCAGATCAATTCCAGTGCACATGCCATCGACACCCCGCCGCCGCCGCAGAGGGTCGCCAGCCCCAGGCTTTTTTGATGCCTTCGCAGGGCATGGATCAGCGTCACCATGATCCTGGCGCCGGTGGCGCCCACCGGATGGCCCAGGCCGATTCCCGAGCCGCTGATGTTGGTGATTTCGCGGTTCAGTCCAAGCTCCCGCTCGCACCCGATGTACTGGGCGGCGAAGGCCTCGTTGACCTCGACAAGTTCGAAGTCCCCGATTTTCAGGCCGCTTCTCTTTAAAAGGTCGTTGACCGCCGGCACCGGAGAAAGCCCCATCACCGACGGGTGGCAGGCGCCCCGCCCGACCGCCCGGATCCGGGCCATGGGAGAAATTCCCAGCGCTTCTGCCTTTTCCGCGGACATCAGCAGCAAGGCCGCGCTGCCGTCGTTGATTCCCGAAGAGTTTCCCGCCGTTACCTTGCCGGTTTTGGGAATGAACGCCGGGGCAAGGCTCCGGAGCTTTTCCAGGGTGAGTCCCGGCCTGAAGTGCTCGTCCTTGTCAAAGACGATCGGGTCCGATTTTTTCTGCGGAATCTGCACCGGCACGATCTCTTCGGCAAAGTCTCCCTCGGCGGTCGCCCGCTCTACGTTGTTGTGGCTTCTCAGCGCCACCTCGTCCATTTCCTCGCGACCGATGCCCAGGTGCTGGGCCACGAATTCGGCCGTGTGCCCCATGATATAGGGCTTGCCCTTGAAAAACGACAGCGGCGGACTTTGATCGTCCACCGGACCGTCTTCCGGGTGTGGGATGATGTGTGATCCGCAGTGAAGCGAGTGAATCAGTGCGTCGACGAACGCCTGGTCCTGGAGCCGGCATCCCCACCGGGCCGCCGGCACCTGGTAAGCGACGCCGGACATGTGCTCCACCCCACCGGCCAAGACGATCTCCGCCATGCCGGCCTGGATCATGGCCATGCCGGAAATCGCGGCTTCCATGCCCGATATGCAGACGCGGTTGATCGTCGCGGCGGTAACCGAATCTGGAATGCCGGCCAAAAGCGCCGCCACCCTGGCGACGTTCAGGGCGTCGCACGGCTCGACGCAGCACCCGTAGCGGATGTCGTCGATGAGCCGGGGGTCGATGTCCGCGCGGCGGACGGCCTCTTTCATGGTGACACTGGCCAGCATCGATGCATGGGTGTCTTTCAGGGTCCCGCCGAAAGCGCCGATGGCGGTGCGGCAGGCCGATACAATGACAACGTCTTTCATCGTTTCCTCCATGGCATTGAACGGGTCGGTTCCGGGGGGTGGCTACATTCGGGCAGCGTCGCTGCAGGATGCCGGCGCCGTATGGCGAGGGATCGCCGGCGCCCGCAAATGATGCGGAGGGCGATGGGAAGGGGCACGGGCACGGTTCCTCCGGCAGGATGTCATTCCGCCACGAACCCGGCGCTCGACCGGGCCGGCCCTGCACCAATCCGGGGCCGGCCGACCGGTTTATTCCCCGGGCAGGGCGAAAATCGCTTCACCGCAGGCCTTCCACTTGCCGTCTTCTTTGACCAGGAAAAGAGTCTCTTCGACCTGTTCTGCGTCGCCGAGCTGAAAAATGGAGGCCACCCAGACATAGACCGGGTTGATCCGCGTGCGAGTCACTGCCGATATCCGCACCTGGGCTTCTTCCCCGCTTTGGGCCAGCACCTGGGTTTCTACGTGATAGAGTCCCTTTTTCAGCATGGGCAGATCAAAACCCCTGGCTTTGGCCTGCTGACGCATTTGGTAAAGATGCTGGTCTACCACGTGGGCATCGTCGACCGTCAGCCGCTCTTCACAGATCCGCTCGGCCATGGCCGGATCGAGCCGAAAATAGGCTTTGGAAAAATCGACGGCGGCCCGGGCGGGCGTGTCGGTGGCATCGGCAAAGACAAAAGCCACCTGAAGGAACATCGCCAGAAGCAACATCAACGCCCAAGCGGTGCTGTTGGAATCTTTTTGCTGCATCGAGCCTACCTCCTTTTCGCCGTTCACCCTGCATGCCCTGGCGTCTGCCCGGCCGCGCGGCGGTTTTTTGGCAGATGAAATCCAAGGCGGATCAGCGAACCCATTTAGCATGGAAAGGCGGCCAAGACAAGGCTTTTTCTACAGTTGACCGGCGATGGGATTTCCACTATAGTATTGAATACAAACAAAAAAACTTCCTTTCCGGCGGCATGGGAGATAAATGATTGCGCCTTTTAAAAAGGCGCCGGAGGAGGCCCTTTGCTTCGATCGATCCACCGGTTGCGATACAGCATCGGATCGAAAATGATCCTGACCGTCGGCACCATTCTTTTGCTGGTCGTCGCCACGTGGGCATACTTCAACATCAAGTATCAGCGCGAAACCCTCATGGAGGGCGTCGTCAGCGATGCCGACCGCCTCAGCGAGACCATCATGCTCGGCACGCACTATGCGATGATGCTCAACTCCAGAGACGACATCAACCAGATCATTCAAAACATCGGGCGTCAGAAGGATATCCAAAACGTCCGCATCTACAACAAGGAAGGACAGATCAAGTTTTCCAACGATCCGGCCGAAGTCGACCGGATCACCAACATCAAAGACGAGGCCTGCTATATCTGCCATCGCAGCGACCCGCCGATCGTCGAGCTCTCATTGGACGAGCGGATCCGGATCTTCGGCAGGAAAAACAGCGGCCGTCTTCTTGGCATCATCAGCCCCATTCGAAACGAGCCGGGCTGCGCCACCGATGCCTGCCATGTCCATCCGGAAGATAAAAAAATTCTCGGTGCCCTGGACGTCGTGTTCTCGCTTTCCGAAACCGATCAGGAAATCCTCGTTTTTGAGAAATGGATGACGGTGTTTGCTGTTTCGGTGTTCGTCATCACCGCTGCGATCATCTTTTTTTTCGTTCTGCGCTTTATCCACCGGCCCATCAACAAGCTCATCGACGGCACCCGCCGTATCGCCAAGGGAGATTACCAGCCGCTGATCGACATCTATCAGAGCGACGAAATCGGAGAACTTGCCGTATCGGTGAACAAGATGGGCAAGGAGATCAGCGAAAAGCAGGCAGAACTGAACCGGCAGCGGGACGAATACCAGCATCTGTTCGAGGCGGTGCCCTGCCTGATCACCGTCCAGGACCGACAATACAAGCTGCTGCGGTTCAACCGGGAATTTTACGAAACCTTCGACCCCAAGGCCGGCGACTACTGCTACCACGCCTACAAGGGCCGCAATGAAAAGTGCGAAGTCTGCCCGGTGGATCGCACCTTCAAAGACGGCAAGCCCCATTACAGCGAAGAAACCGGCGTAAAAAGGGACGGTTCGACGGTTCATTGGATTGTGCGGTCTTCTCCGATCCGTAACCCGGAAGGGGAGGTGGTGGCGGCCATGGAGATCAGCCTCGATATCACCCCCCGCAAGCGGCTGGAAGAAGAACTCAAAAAATCCGAACAGAAGTATTATGCCATATTCAACAATATCCCCAATCCGGTGTTTGTTCTAGACCAGGAAAATCTCGAGATTCTTGACTGCAACGAAAGCGTTTCAGTGGTCTACGGATATGAAAAAGGAGAGATCATCAACCGCTCTTTTCTGACCCTGTTCCGGGAAGAAGAGCGGGAGCGTTATGCGGAAAAGATTTCCAGCTCGACGGTCATCAACCAGGTCAGCCATGTGGGGCGGCAGGACAAGCATCTGTTTGTCAACATCCGGGTATCGCCCTCCGAATACCAGAACCGAAAAGTCTTTCTGGTGACCACCAGCGATATCACCCAGCGCCTGGAAACCGAACAGCAGCTCATCCAGGCCAGCAAGATGGCCACCTTAGGGGAGATGGCCACCGGCGTGGCCCACGAACTGAACCAGCCCCTTTCGGTCATCAAGACCTCCAGCGGCTTTTTCATGAAAAAGATCCGGAAAAAAGAACCGATCAAAGACGAGATTCTCTACACGCTGGCCGAGGAGATCGACACCCACGTGGACCGGGCCACCAAGATCATCAACCACATGCGCCAGTTCGGCCGGATGGCCGATGTGAAAATGGCGCCGCTGCAGCTCAACGACCTGCTGAGAAAGGCGTTCGATCTGTTCAGCCAGCAGCTCAAGGTACGGGGGATCGAGGTCGATTGGGCGCTCGAAGAGAATCTGCCCAAGATCAAGGCCAACCCGGACCGAATGGAGCAGGTGTTCATCAACCTGTTGATCAATGCCCGCGATGCCATCGAAGAGCGCTGGGAAGGCAAGGATTTCAAGCCGGGGGACAAGAAAATCATCCTTCGCACCTTTACAGAAGACGGGCAGGTCAAAGCGGAGGTGAGCGATACCGGAAACGGGATTCCGGCCGGCGTTGCCGAAAGAATTTTCGAACCTTTTTTCACGACCAAGGAGGTGGGAAAGGGCACGGGCCTGGGGTTGTCGATCAGCTACAGTATCATCAAGGAGGTTGGAGGCCACATCCGGGTTTCGAACCGAAATCGCCCTGGGGCGACATTCATCCTCACTTTTCCCGCCGCAGAGGATCATGAACGAAAATAAGCTCCTGCTGGTAGACGACGAAGAGGGAATTCGCAGGGTGCTCGGCATCGCTTTGGCAGACAGCGGCTACCAAGTCCTGCCGGCCGCAGACGGCGCCGAAGCGCTGCAGATTTTCCGGCGGGAAGCGCCGGCCATCGTTTTGACCGACATCAAGATGCCCGGGATGGACGGCATCGAGCTGCTTCGCCGCATCAAGTCAGAAAAACCCGAGACGGAAGTGATCATGATCACCGGACACGGGGACATGGACCTGGCCATCCAGAGCCTGGAGCACGAGGCCACCTATTTCATCACAAAGCCGATCGAAGACAAAGAGCTGGAGGCGGCCCTGGGCCGCGCCCGCCGGAGGATCGGCGAACGGAAAAAGGAGCGGCGATACCGGCGAGAGGTCGAAGACATGCTCGCCGAGATGGCCGAAAAAGAAGCGTCGGCAACCGGCCAGGCGGATCATGATCTTGCCGCGTCGGAAAGGCGGGAAATCAGGCGCATCGGCAATCGGATCAATGTCTGTCTGCTCGGCCTGGATCGGATCATCGCCGAAGGCGACGTTGCAGACATGCAGCGCGTAAGGGGCATGCTCGAAGAGATTGCCGCCCGGCTCAAGACCATCGGAAAGACGACATGCTGATCCGCTACCACCAGCTCGGGCAGATTTTCGACCATCTCTCCTTAGGGGTGATCGTGCTTTCCAACGACCGGCGGATCATTTCCATGAACCGGTTTGCCGAAATGCTCACCGGCCGGCCCGCCGCCGACGTGACCGGCCATTACTGCTTCAACGAATTTGTCGATTATCTGTGCGGCGGTACCTGCAAGTATCTGCAAAGCGCGGACACGGACAAGGAGCTCGCCTGCACGGATTTGGAGATCTCCGAGCAGAGCAGCGCCGGCCGGCACATCACCAAGATCGAATCGCCCCTCTACGACGCCGATGGAAGCGTTCGGGGATGCATCGAAGTCTTTCAAGACCACACCGCCTTCAAAAAGCTGCTGCGCCGGGTCAAGTTCGACGACCGTCGACTGAAGATGATTCTGGACAATCTCGATCTTGGCGTGATGACCGTGGATCGAGGGGGACACGTAACGTTTTTCAACACCATGGCCGAGGCGATCACGGGTTTTGGCCGATCCGAGGTGCTTGGAAAGTTATGCAGTGCGATGTTTCCTCCCGAGTTTTGCAGGGACATTGTCCAATTCAAGCAGCGCCAGGGAGAGGACGGCGAACCGACCAGCATCGAGGCCGAGGTCGTCACCCGACAAGGCAGCCGGCTCCCGGTGAAGGCCAAATGCATGGCCTTGAAAAACGAGGACGGGCGGATCGTCGGCGGCCTGACCACCATCGCCGATCTTTCCCTTAAATACCAGCTCGATCAGGTCATCGAGGACCGCTACACGTTTTACGACATGGTCGGCAGAGACCCGGCCATGCGAAAAATCTTCGAGATCATTCCGGTGGTTGCCGGCAGCGAATCCACTGTGCTCATCGAAGGGCCCACCGGAACCGGAAAGGACCTGCTGGCCAAGGTCATCCACAATGCCAGCGGCAGGGCCGGAAAACCGCTGGTGAAGGTCAACTGCGCCGCACTTCCCGACAACCTGCTCGAATCCGAGCTTTTCGGCTATGTCAAAGGCGCCTTCACCGGTGCAGAGCGGGACAAACCGGGACGGTTCCAGCTTGCCGACGGCGGCACCCTGTTTTTAGACGAGATCGGCGATCTTCCCCTGTCGCTTCAGGCAAAGCTGCTCCGGGTGCTGGAAGACCGGGAATTTTACCCGCTGGGAAGCCGCCGAACGACCAAGGTCGACGTTCGGATCCTATCGGCCACCAACCAGGGGCTGGAAAGACTCGTTGCAGAAAAGCGGTTCAGAGAAGACCTCTTTTACCGGATCAACGTCATGCGCCTTGAGCTGCCTCCCCTTCGGGAGCGCAAAGGGGATGTCCCCCTGCTGATCACCCACATTCTCAAGCGGCTGGGCGACCGGAAAGGGGTGCACATCGAAAAAATTTCCCAAGGCGCCATGGAGGTCTTGCTGAACCATGAATATCCGGGCAATGTCCGGGAACTGGAAAACATCCTGGAGCATGCGTTGATCATCTGCCAGGAAAAGATCCTGCGGCGCAAACACCTGCCGATTCAAATTCTCCGACAATCGCCGCCGCCGGAAGCGCCGGAAGATGAGGTGGGCCGGCGGCCCGATTGGAAAACGGAGCGGGCCCGACGGGAGCGGGAGAGGATTCTGGCCGCGTTAAGAGCGCATCAATGGCGGCGCGGAGAGGCGGCCGCCGAGCTGAACATCGACCGGACAACGCTCTGGCGGAAGATGAAAAAATATCGCATCTCCGGACAAAAATGAGGGATAACCCTTACGGCTCCGATACCCTGTTGTCCCCATTTACTTTTGTCGGTGCCTAAAATAACATGAAAAATCCTGCAAGGTGCATTTCGCTTGGCTCTAAGGGATCGCAAAGGAGAGGGATCCATGGATGAACGGAGCAACTGGGACTGGGAACCCGGCGCAAGAACGGTTGCCGATCTGAACCAGTGGAAGGAGCAGTACGTCTGGGTCGAGGAGCCTTACGCCCGACCGGACGGTGAGGCGGTCGCGGCCATCGTCAACGTCGACGAGGGCGAGTTCACTGTCTGCGTCAACGGGAGCCCGTGGGAGGAGAACACCTACGACAAGATCTGGCATCTGCGCTACCTTGCCGACGGGCGGCTGTTTGCCATCATCTCGGAGATGGGCGAGTGGACGGTTTCGCTGGATGGAGCGCCCTGGGAAACCAAGTTCGGCTATGTCTGGAACCCGATCTTTACCGAAGACGGCCGCAGCGTTGCCGTGTCTTTCCAGCAGGACATGCAATACGGTATGGCGCTGAACAGCCATTGCTGGGAGAACACCTATCCCACCATGACCAATGCGGCCCTGAGTCCGGACGGCCGGCACACGGCGGCGGCCGTCCAGGTCGCCAGCATCGGGGAAGCCGATATCCAAACCTTTCAGCAGGGGTGTTTCACGGTGGCGGTCGACGGCAGCCCCTGGGAACAGACCTTTGTCAACGTCTGGAACATGGCCTTCAGCCCGGACGGAAGCCGGCTGGCGGCCGAAGTGCGCCTCAATCTTTACGAATATACCATCGCGGTAGACGGCGTTGCCTGGAACAGCGTCTATAACACCGTATGGGAGCCGGTATTTCATCCCACAGACGGAAGCGTGCTGGCGCCGGTTCGGTTGGGGGGGAAGTGGTGGCTCTACTGCGACGGCAAGCCGTATTGGGACCGGTCGTTCGTACAGCTTTGGCATCCGACTTTTTCTGCCGACGGCCGGCGGCTGGCGGCCGTGGTTGCCCCGAAGTTCGGGCGGTGGACCGTCGCTTTGGACGGAAAGCCCTGGTCTGCGACCTTTCGGGACATGGTGACCGATCTGGTCTTCAGCCCGGACGGAAGCCGTCTGGCAGCCCTCTGCAAGGAGGGGCCGGCCTGGAAGGTGGCAGTGGACGGCAGGGTGTGGGACAACGCGTTCGACATGGCCTGGCAGCCGGTTTTCAGCCCGGATGGCAGGCGCGTCGCCGCCAAGGTGGAGCGCAGCGGCAAATATACCATCGCGGTGGACGGCCGATTGTGGTCCCGGGAATGCGATGCGGTTTGGCATCCCGTCTTCAGCCCGGATGGAAAGCGGATGCTCATCCGTGCGGTGGAAAACGGCGAGTTTGTCCGTCACGTGATTGCCGTGGCGGAAATTGCCGGATAACCCATCGACCGGTCGGTTCGACGTCAAATGGGTTCGAATTTCGGTTGGGCCCGGTCCAAGGTCTCAGGATTAAGGGAGGAGCGATGCACAGCGTCTACAGTTTTGTCACCGGTCCGATGGTCTGGGTGGCTTTCGGCGTATTCGTTGCCGGCTGCCTCTATCGACTCGTGGTGCTTCTGAGCCGGGTCAGCCGCAAAGAGCCGTTCATCTTCAGCTACATGAACCTGAAGTGGAGCCTGCGCTCCATCGGCCATTGGATCGTGCCCTTTGCCACCGTGAACTGGCGGCGGCATCCGGTGCTGACCATTGTCACCTTCGTCTTTCATATCTGCCTGTTTCTGGTTCCGATTTTTCTGCTCTCTCACATCGTCCTGGTCGACGAGGCGTGGGGTATCTCGTGGGCGGCGCTGCCCGACGGACTGGCCGATGTATTGACGGTTACGGTGATCGTCTGCTGCCTTTTTTTCCTGGTGCGGCGCATCCGGTCCCCGGAGGTAAAGTTTGTCACCTACCCGTCGGACTACGTTATTTTAGCGATCGTGGCGGCGCCGTTTGTGACCGGCTTTCTGGCCTACCATCAATGGTTCGCCTATCCGGTCATGTTCATATTGCACGTGCTCGCCGGTGAAATCATGCTGATCGCCATTCCCTTTACCCGGTTGAGCCACATGCTCTTTGCCGTCTTTACCCGGGCGTACATGGGATCCGAATTCGGCGGGGTCAGAAAGGCCAAAGACTGGTGATCAATCCGCTGCGCGGCTTGATCAGGCTTCGCGTTCCGCGAACCGTGAAAATCAAATAGACTTGTCTCTGCCGGTCTTGATCCTGCAGCCGGCGGACTTGCTGATAAAACATGACAGGAGGTCGAATATGGCCGAAGCTGCCGATAAGACGGAACAAAAAGCCCTGGACATCGGGCTGGAAAAAGGGGTGTCGAAGCTGACCCCTGAAAAAATCGAACAGACGATCAACGACGTTCTGGAAAAGGAGTGCGGCCCCCGGTTCAAGACCTACGTGGAAACCTGCATTCACTGCGGCCTTTGCAGCGAGGCCTGCCACTATTACCTGTCCCACGACAACGATCCACGCTTTTCTCCGGTGGGCAAGGTCAAACAGACGATCTGGGAGATGCTCCGGAAAAAAGGAAAGGTAAACGGGGAATTCATCAAGCGGGCGGCCGAAATCGCCCACACCGAGTGCAACCTCTGCAAGCGCTGCGCCATGTACTGCCCCTTTGGCATCGATATCGCCTATCTGATGACCGTGGTGCGTCGGATCATCCACAAACTGGGCTGCACCCCGCAGTACATTCAGGACACGGCCCACAGCCACTCGGTGCACTACAACCAGATGTGGGTCAAGGGCGACGAATGGCCGGATACGCTCCAGTGGCAGGAAGAAGAGGCCCAGGCCGAAATCCCGACCCTGCGCATCCCGCTTGAAAAGGAAGGGGCCGAGATCATGTACTCGGTCATCGCCCCGGAGCCCAAATTCCAGGCCCAGCTCATCTACCAGGCGGCGGTCATCATGGATCAGGCCGGGGTGGACTGGACCATGCCGGCCACTGTCGGATGGGACAACAGCGACATGGCCATGTTCACCGGCGATTCCGAATTGATGGGGCGGCTGAAGCGGGCCCATTTTGAAACAGCCGCCCGGCTGAAGGTCAAGCGGATCGTCATGGGCGAGTGCGGGCATGCCTTCCGGTCGGTCTACGACATGGGAAACCGCTGGCTCGGATGGCAGATGCCGCCGATTCCCATTGTCCACGCCATCGAATTCTACGCCGAGATCCTCAGGGCCGGCAAGATCAAGGTGGCCAAGAAATTTTCCCGGCCGGTGACGCTTCACGATCCGTGCAACGTGGTGCGCGGCGGCGGGCTTCACGAAGACGCCCGGTACGTAACCCGGCAACTGTGCGAAACTCTCATAGAGATGCATCCGAACCGGGAGCACAACTATTGCTGCTGTGCCGGCGGCGGGGTGATCAACTGCGGACCGCCTTACAAAAAGAAGCGGATCGAAGGCAACCGCGTCAAGGCAGAGCAGCTTTTTGCCGCAAAGGCAAGGGGCGCCGAGGTATTGATCACGCCGTGTCACAACTGCCACAGCGGACTGCACGACATCGTTCAGCACTACGGCGTCGGACTGGAGATCAAGTTCTTCGGGGATATCCTCTACGAAGTCATGGAAAAACCGGAAGGGTGATGCAAAGGAGAGACCGGATGAAGAAAGCCGCCGTAAGCCTGATACTGATCCTGGCCGGCTGTGCGCTCCTGATGGCCGCTGCCGCTGCGCAGGAGGATATGGTGGTTGTCGACCCGAGCCCGTTTGAAAATCCGCAGCGGCCTCCGTCGACGTTCCACCACGAGGAGCACAATCTTTCTGCGGACATCTGGGAATGCAACGTCTGCCACCACGTTTACGACGAGGAGGGCAATCTCCTGGAAGACGAATCATCCGAGGACATGCGTTGCGTGGATTGCCATTTCCTCGAAGACACCGGCACCCAACCCGGCCTGATGAAGGCCTTTCATCTCAACTGCAAGGGATGCCACATCGAGGAGGCCAAAGGACCGGTGATGTGCGGAGAATGCCACCGCTGGCGGTAGCCGGCCGCTGACGGGTCCGGTGCAGGGTAAACGGGACCCGAATGAAATCGCTGTCGGGATTTTATGAGAGTTTCGCGCCCCGGGAACAGTACGAAACAGTGAATCAGACAAGCCCGGTTCCTGCCGGCAAGACACGCAACGGTTGACAATACCGGGGAAAGACGAACGCTTTTTGCATTGTTGAGAGGTGCATCATGCCCAAAAAGATCCTGATCATCGACGACGATCCGATCGTGGTCAAATATCTTCAGGCGGTATTTTCCGACAACGGCTATGATACTTGCACGGCCAACAGCAGCTCCGAAGGACTTAAAGTCGTTCGAAAGGAAAAGCCGGACCTGATCACTCTCGATCTGCAGATGCCCGACGAGTGGGGGCCCCGGTTTTACCGCAAGCTGCGCAAGGATAAGGAGCACCGAGACATTCCGGTCATCGTGGTCAGCGGCATCGACGGAGACCACGCCATTCAGAGCGCCGTTGCCTTTGTGCGAAAACCGTTCGATCCGGAAAAGCTGGTCGGCATCGTCAAAAACACCATCGGCTGATTTTTTTTTGCTCCACAAAGCGCGAAGCGATTTTATCCATGGAAGACAAACTGCTTCTGGTCGACGATGAAGAAGGAATCCGCAATGTGCTGCGAATTTCTCTTGCGGATCTGGGTTACACCGTGTTCACGGCGGCCGACGGCAACGAGGCCCTGAACATTTTCAAAGAAGAACAGCCGGACATCGTTTTGACCGACATCAAGATGCCGGGCATCGATGGTGTGGCGCTGCTTCGCAGAATCAAGCACGAAAACCCCGAAACCGAGGTGATCATGATCACCGGCCACGGGGATATGGACCTGGCCGTTCAAAGTCTGAAAAACGACGCCACCGATTTCATCACCAAGCCGATCAACGACGACATCTTGGAGATTTCGGTCCGGAAGGCCAGGGAAAAGATCCTTGTCCGGGAAAAGCTTCGGGCGTACACGGCGAACCTGGAGGCGCTGCTGCGGGAAAAGTCCGCCCTGCAGGACCGCCTATCGTCCCTTGGGCTTCGGATCAGTTCGATCAGCCACGGCATCAAGGGGCTGCTGACCGGTCTGGACGGAGGGACATACCTCGTCGACGGGGGGCTGAAAAAAAACGATTCCGACCAGATCCGGGAGGGATGGGCCATCGTCAAGGAGATGGTCGATCGGATCCGCAAAATGGTTCTCGACATTCTCTTTTATGCCCGGGAACGGGAGCTCAGGCCCGAGGCGATCGATGTGCATTCTTTCTGCCAGGAGGTGGCCCAGGGCGTCGGTCAGAAGCTCAAGGAACGGGGAATCGAATTTCAGCAGGATTTTTCAGGGGCGACCGGAAGCTTCCGGGTCGACCCCGGATATTTGAGAACGGCCTTGATCAACATCATCGAAAACGCCGCAGACGCCTGCCAAAAGAAGGAAGACCTGGCCGCCCCGGAGGTGGTCTTCCGGGCCGCCGAAGAAAACGGGGAGATCCTGTTCGAAATCGCCGACAACGGAATCGGAATGGATGAAGCGGTCCGGGAGAAGATCTTCGAGCTCTTTTTTTCCTCCAAAGGCAGCCAAGGTACCGGCCTCGGCCTGTATATCAGCCAGAATGTCGTCGGACAGCACGGCGGGTCGATTCGGGTTCGGTCCCGGCCGGGCCGGGGAAGCCGATTTTCCGTAAAGGTTCCTCGATCGGGCCCTGAAGAGGGTGAATCCGCCGCCTCTTCGTGACAACGGCGGATCAGATTCATGGAACCCACGCTCCTACTGATTGAATCAGAGCCCATGCGGGCCCATCGCCTTAGAGACGCCCTGAGCCGGGCCGGATTCGATCTTCGACTCATCTCTGATCCAGAGGCTGCCATGGCCGCGGCCCAGGCTATCCGGCCGTCGAAAATCCTCATCGACGGCAGCAGCCGGGAAGTTGACGCCCCGGCAATGGTTCGCCGATTTGCCGCAGCCGGACAAGGGGCGGAAATTTTCGTGATCGCCTCGGGCGGCGACGCAATCGCCTGCTATGAAAACGGCGCCGCGGCCGTCTTTCCCAGCTCCGACAGCCAAACGGCCCTTTCTGCCCTGGCGGCCAGGATCGCCCGGCCAGGCCCCGGCGTGGACCGGGATGGGCAGGTGCTGGACTTGCAGCGCATAAAAGGCATGCTGGAAGACGAGCGGTTCATCACGGTCAACCAGGTCCTTGACAACATTTCCTTGATCATCGAGCAGATCTCCGACGAAGTCGAAGGCGGGGTGAAATACTTCACCCAGATGCCCTATTTCGTGTCGGTCCACGACCGGAATCAGAACGTGATCATCGCCAACGCCGCCTATCGAAAGCTGCTGGGAAACAAAATCGGCCGCAAAAGCTGGGAGATCTACCGGGGGCCGTGGGCCGATCCCGGCGACTGTCCGGTGGGAAAGACCCTGCAAACCGAACAGGTGCAGGAGATCCGGGCGGTGGTCAAATACCGCAGCGGGCTCCGGGTGCCGGTGATCGTCCATACGGCGCCGATCTACAGCAACGACGGGTCCCTGGAGTTGGTTCTGGAGGTTTCTGCCGGCACCCGGGACGTCAGGCGGCTCAGCAAGGAGCTTCGCCGCAGCCAGCAGCGCTACCAGCAGCTGTTCAACGCGGTTCCCTGCTATGTTGCCGTCGTCAACCGCGATTTGCGGATTACGGCCGTCAACCGCCCGTTTCGGGAAGACTTCGGCGACCATACCGGCCGGCGGTTTTTTCAAATCTTTGAACAGCCGCCGGGCCCCGGCGTCGACCCGATTTCCCGCACCCTGGACGACGCCCGCCCCCACGAAGCCGAGATGGCCCTTCACAAGTCCGACGGCAGGCGCTACAACGCCCTGGTATGGACGTCTCCGATCACCACGGCGGCCGGAAAACTTCTTCAGATCCTGGTCATGTTCGTGGATATCACCCAGATCCGGCAGCTCAAAGACAACCTGTCCTATCTGGGGCTGATGATGGGCACCATCGCCCACGGCATCAAAGGGGTGCTCACTGGCCTCAACGGTGGACTTTACTTGATCGAGTCCGCTTGCCGGAGGCAGCATCCAGAAAAGGTGGAGGAGGGCATCGCCATCAGCCGCCAGATGATGCAGCGCATGGAGCAGGTGGTGTTCAATATTCTGTACTACACCAAAAAGCGGTCGCTGACCCTGGAGACGGTGGAGGCCGACCCGTTTGCGGCCGATCTTGCCGGCGAATTCGAGCCGAAGATCGACGGCACGGACATCTCCTTCCGCGTCGAGCTCAACGCCCTCGGCGCCTCCTTGGAAGCCGACGCCACCATGCTTCGGGCGGCCCTGACGAACATCCTGGAAAACGCCGTCGACGCCTGCGCGGCGGATACGGCAAAGAAATCGCACCGAATCGTGTTCCGCGTCGAACAGCACGACGGCCAGATCCGCTTCGATATCCAGGACGATGGCCAGGGGATGGACATCGAAACCCGGAAAAAGCTGTTCGATCTTTTCTATTCCACCAAGGGAAGCAAGGGGACCGGGCTGGGGATGTTCATCGCCGACAAGATCATCCGTCAGCACGGCGGAATAATCCGCGTGGACTCCGAACCCGGCAAAGGGACCCGGTTCACCGTGGATCTGCCCCGGCGGATTCCCGACGTTCTCAAGCAGTACCGAACCGATCAGATTCGTGACTTCGAATTATAAAATCGCTGCGCGATTTTATAATATTGCAGCTTCGCCTCAAATAAACTGAAATTTCAACCTTTTTCCAGGAGAGAGCCCCATGACCTACGATACCCTGAAAGTGAACGTCGGAGAGGATTTTGTGGCGGAGTTGACGTTGAACCGGCCCGGTCAGCTCAACACCTTTACCACCCCGATGGCCGAGGAGCTCAATGCCGCCCTGGGAGAACTGGATGCCGACGACCGGGTGCGGGTAGTGCTGATCAAGGGGGCGGGCAAGGCTTTCTGTGCCGGGATCGACGTCAACGAGCTCTTCGGAAAGACCGCCATGGAATACCGTCGCTGGATCGAAAAGATGGAGCGCCCCCTGGTGAAGATCTCCCAGATGGCCAAACCGGTGATCGCCCAGGTCCAGGGCGTGGCGGCGGCCAACGGCGCCGGGCTGGCCGTGGCCGCAGACCTGACCATCGCCGCCAAAAGCGCGAGGCTGGGCCTGACGGCCATCAATGTCGGGCTCAACTGCGTCGGCCCGGTGGTCCCGGTGTCAAAGTCGCTGGGCCGCAAGCGGTCCCTGGAGCTGCTTTTCTACGGGGAGCTTCTGAGCGCCGAGCAGGCGCAAGCCTTCGGGCTTGTCAACCGGGTGGTCGATGACGACCGGCTCGACGAAGAAGCCAGAAGCTGGGCGGCCGAGCTGGCCGAAAAAAGTCCGGTGGCCGTGCAGATCGCCAAGCAATCCTACTACGCAGCGGAAAACATGGACTACGACCGCGCCTTTTCCTTCATGAACGAGGCGTTTGCCCGGCTGTGCAGCACAGACGATGCCAAAGAGGGTGTCAATGCCTTCCTGGAAAAGCGCAAACCTGAATGGAAGATGGGCTGATGGATCTGGACGACATCCTGGTAGTGACGGTTTCCGGCGTCCGGACCGGAGAAAAAGATGCGGTCAGGGCGTTGATCCTAAGCTGCGCACTGGATGTAGAGGGCATCACCGACGAGATGCTTCGGGATTTTCTCCTTGCACGAAAGGGCCGTGGGATCATCGGCGCCGTCGGCCTGGAGTTTTGCGGGCCCGATGCCCTGCTCCGATCCCTTGCCGTGGCAAAGTCGTCCCGAGGGCAAGGGGTGGGCCGGATGCTCGTGGCCTCGGCTGAAAAATACGCCCGCTCCCGGAAGGCAGCGATGCTCTACCTGTTGACCCTGACCGCCGAGGGCTTTTTTACCGGACAGGGATTCGAAGTCATCTGCCGGAGTCAGGCCCCGGATAAGATCGCCGGGACCGCCGAATTTTCGCGGATCTGTCCGGATCAGGCCGTCTGCATGCGCAAATCGGTCGTCGGCTGAGGAAATGAACCAGTTCGCCTATCTTCTGCTGGCCGTGGCCCCGTTATGCTGGGCCGGCAATATCGTGCTTGCCCGAGGGGTCGTCGAATTGATCCCGCCGGTGGGCTTTGCCTTCTGGCGTTGGACGATCGCCTTTCTCATCTTGCTTCCCTTCGGCTGGAATCGCGCGGCAGCCGACCTGGACCAAGTCCTTCAGCACTGGAAGATCATGGTTTTTCTCGGCCTGACCGGCATCACCGGCTTTAACACCCTGTTATACACCGGGGTTCACACCACCACCGCCATCAACGGCTCCCTGGTCCAGACCGCGATGCCCGCCCTGGTGATCCTCATTTCTCTTGGAGTATTCCGGGAAAAAATCGGGAGGCTGCAGATCCTGGGCGTCGGGTTCTGCATGGTCGGGGCATTGCTTGTCATCCTCCGGGGAGATTTGTCCACCCTGTTTCGCATGTCCTTTGTCCGAGGTGACCTCATTATCGGATTGGCTGTGGTGCTCTATGCGCTGTATTCGGCCTTTTTGAGAAAAAGACCGCCGATCCATCCCCTGAGTTTTTTGGTTTTTTCCTTCGGCATCGGTGCCGCGGGCCTTTTTCCCCTCTACATCGCTGAGTTTGCTGTCCGGGGCGGATTTTCCCCTGGCGAGGATGTGGTTCTGAGCATCATGTACGTCGCCCTGTTTCCCTCGATTGTCGCCTACTTCTGCTGGAACCGGGGCATCGACATGATCGGCCCCAACCGGGGAGGACTGTTCATCAACCTGATTCCGGTATTCGCTTCGGGGATGGCCGTGGTATGGCTCGGCGAAACCTTGCGGATGTATCATTTGGCAGGGATGGCGCTGATTTTTTTCGGGATGGTCCTATTCAATCGGAAAGGAAGCCGGGGCGCCCGTCGTCCAAGTCCAAATCGACAATCCTGAAAACAGATTCTTTCCGGCTCCGGCCCGAATTTCTACGGGAAAAGCAGTTGCCGCGGCTTGGCAATTGACAGGTCGCGGCTCTAGAGGTAGGGTGCATTGGCTGAAGCGGTGTTTTTAGTGGAAGGGGATTTCAATCTTCATTGAAAAAAAGGAGGGAACGATGGCGGATGCTTACATCAATCTGTTTCTGGACGACGATGATCTCAAAAAGGTCGAAGAGGCGGGGCTGGCCGATCAGGTCCAGGAGATCGACGGGAAAAAAGCGTTTCTGGTCGGGATGACCAAAAAAGATCAGAAAAAGTTGGTCAAGGGGTTTCCGGGGTTGGAATTTGACGCAAACAATGCCTGCGTGCTTCCGGAAGAGGCGAGCAAAACCCTGCTGGGAATTATTCTCGAGATGAAGTCCCTGGATGTCATGAAATTTGCCATCACGAAGCTGTACAATCCGCTTGCAGGGCGAAGCATTTCCGGAAGGGGATCGATGGGCGGACGTTAGCGCCGAGCAAAGATCCTGCTTGACGCCTGATGGGGCCAAAGCAAGGTGCCCCGAAATGCAAGCGCGCATTTGGGCAAAAGCAGGACTCGAGCAAGGAGGAGTCATCGATGAAAACCGTTTTCAGGGGCATTTTGGTGGCAGGAGCCGTTGCCTTGGGCATGAGCGGGTGTGCAAGCCAGCAATATGTCGACGAACAGATGAGCGCCACAGAGTCCAGAATCGGCGCACTTGAAGCCAATGTCGGCGTGCTGCAGGAGGAGGTCGTCGGCCTGAAACGATCCGATGCCGTCCAGACCGAGAAGCTCGAACGGTTGTCCGACACGGCAAAAGAGGCATTGTCCCGCGCCCAGGAGGCCGGCAACCTGGCAAAGGGCCGGTTTCTGTATGAAATCAGGCTCGACAGCACCGTAAAATTCGGCTTCGATAAAACGGGCCTTTCTCCGGAAGCAGAGGCGGCCCTGGATGATTTTGCCGCCCGGCTCAAGGCCGAGAACAAAAATGTGTTCATTGAAATCCAGGGTCACACCGACAACGTGGGCCCGGAGAAGTACAACCTTGCCCTGGGAAAACGGCGGGCCGATGCAGTGAAACGCTACCTGTACATGACCTGCGGCGTTCCCCTTACCCGGATGAGCGTCATCTCCTACGGCGAGGAAAAGCCGTTGGCCAAAAACAGCCTTCCCGAAGGTCGGGCGGAAAACCGCTGTGTCGTGCTGGTGGTCATGGAGTAGTCTTCCCGGATGTGATGTCGAGAAAAAAGCGCCAAGGAGAGAACGCCTTCTCCTGGGCGCTTTTTTTATCCTCCGAAATTCGGATTGATGAATTCCAGGCGGTCTCCGGACGAAACGCTGCGGGTGTGATATTCCTGGGGGAAGACGAAGCGGCCGTTGTGCTCCACGATCAGATGGGGGTCTTTTTCCCCGAACCGCTTGATCATGTCGCCGACGAGGCTGTCTGCCGGAACGGTTTCAACCATGCCGTTGACGATGATTTGGATGGAATCTTTCATGGGATCCTTGGGGCGCTTGTCAAAATAGGGATTGTCAAACAGCCGATCTATGACCTTGAGTTCGCGGGGCGCCAGTGCATATCAAGCCCTATCACGGAACGGAAATATGACAATCCCTATATCGCGAGGCGCACAGGGCGCAGTTGGGATTTCGCCGGGTCCGGACGGTGTGGAAGTCTCCGGTGCCGGCTTTGATCAACAACAGTTGGTCGGACATCGGGCTCCCGACGGTCAGCAAAAGCTTCAGGGCCTCGGCGCTCTGAACAGATGCCACGATTCCCACCACCGGGCCTACCGCCGGGATGCCGCGCGGGCCGGGGTCGGTCCCCCGGTCCGGAAACAGGCATTCGAAGCAGGCGCTTTTTCCCGGCACGATGACGGCGACCGTACCGGAAAAACCGTCGATGCCGCCATGGACCATGGGTATGCCGCGGCCGACGGCGGCGCGGTTGAGCGCCCTGCGGGCGGCCACGTTGTCGGTGGCGTCGATCACCAGATCGCAGCCATCGAGCAGTTTGTCGGCCATCTCGCAAATGTCGACCTGAAACGGCTCGAGGCGGCACGATCCGTTGAAAGCGTGGAGCCTTTCTGCAGCAGCGCCAGTCTTGATCCTGCCGAGGTCGGCCTCGGTGTAGAGAATCTGCCGGTTCAGATCCGACAGGGAAACGACGTCATTGTCCGCGATGCGCAGGGTGCCGACCCCCGCGCCGGACATGTACAGGGACGAAAGAGATCCGAGGCCTCCCAGCCCGGCAATCAGAACGCGGCTTGCCCCCAGTTTTTCCTGGCCGGATTCACCGATTTCGGGGAGTAGAATCTGTCTCGAATATCGCTGTTGTTGTTCCTGGGAGAGCATGACAGTAAATAACGATTCTGGATCCTTGATCCTGGATGCCGGATCCAAAAAGCCTGCCCCGGACTCGATCCGGGGTCCGGCATGACGGACCGGGAATAACGAAGCTTCACATAAGCCTGTAGCAGGCAGCGGGCAGAAAGCACGCTCTCCGCCTGCTGACTGCTTTTTACAGGGCCGTTTCTGCAACTACCTTGCGGTGGGTGGTTTTTCAATTTTAGGCATTTTAGCTCATTTTAGGCACTTTAGGCATTCTTCTATGGTCCTCACGCCTCTTATTTCTCCTCTTTTGCCTTTTTCAACGCCATGCAGACTCGTTCCGGCGTCAGGGGGAGTTTGAAAATCCGTACCCCGGTGGCGTCGTAGACGGCGTTCAAGATGGCGGGGATGGTCGGCATGATCGCTCCTTCGCCCACCTCCTTTGCCCCGAAGGGGCCGTTGGGCTCGTCGCTTTCCACGATGATGCTCTCGACGTTGGGCATGTCCAGAGAGGTGGGGATCTTGTACTCGGCCAGGTCCGAGTTGATGACCCGTCCCTTGTCGTCGAACTTGACCTCCTCGTAGAGGGCCTCTCCCAGTCCCATGGAAAGCGATCCCTGCATCTGGCCTTCTACGGACGTCTTGTTGATGGCAAGACCGCAGTCGTGGGCGTCGGTCATCTTTTCCACCGTGATGTGGCCGGTTTCCATGTCGACTTCCACTTCCACCACCTGGGCCGAACATCCGTAGGCCGGCGAGGTGCCCACCGCGGCGCCCTTGAACTTGCCGCCCAGCTCGGGCGGCTTGTATTTGCCCGTGCCCACGATGGAGCCCCTGGCCAGGTAGGCGATCCGGGAGGCTTCCTTGAAGGTGAGCGGGCCTTCTTCGATATTGTCGGTCCAGCCGCGGTGCTCCTTGATGTAGCGGGTGCGAAGCGCGGAAATGTCCGGGTCGCCGTCAGAAAATTGGATCTTGCCGTCTTTGATGTCCATCTTGTCGACCGCCGCACCGAGCTCTTCGGCCAGCACCGCCAACACTTGGGCCTTGACGCTTTCGGCGGCCTCTTTGACGGCGTGGCCGGTCATCAGGGTCTGGCGGCTGGAGTAGGCGCCCAGATCGACGCCCATATCCGTGTCGCCGGAGGCAAGACGCACCGACGACAAGGGCACCCCCAGCGCTTCTGCGGCGATCATGGCAAAGGTGGTGTCCGAGCCCTGTCCGATTTCGGCCGAGGCCGTGTAGACCAGGGCGGTGCCTCCGTCTTCGGTGAGCTTGATCACCACGGTGCCGTGGTAGGTGTCGGAGCGGTAGATCGGATACCCGGCCCCGGAGACGAAAAATCCGCAGGCCATGCCGATGCCCTTTCCTTTGGGAAGCTTACCCTTCTTGGAGGTCCATCCCGATCCGTTCTTGACCGCTTCGATGCACTCTTTCATCCCGAGACTGCTCATGTTCAGGTCGTTGCAGGTGGTGTCTCCGGCCTGCATCATGTTTTTCAGCCTCAGATCGACCGGGTCGATGGAAAGCTCCTCGGCGATCATGTCGAGCTGCTGCTCCCAGGCCGCGCGGGCCGCCACGCCGCCGTGGCCCCGCTGGGCGCCGCAGGCCGGCTTGTTGTTGTAAACCCGGAAACCGTCGTATTTCATGTTGGGGAGGCGGTACGGCCCGCCGAGCAGGGAGCCGGCATAATAGACCGTGGCGATCCCGAAGCTCGAATAGGCGCCCCCGTCGAGGTAGCACTCGTGCTTCAGGGCCATCAAGGTGCCGTCTTTTTTCGCGCCGGTGGTCATGGTGTGGACGAACCCGTGGCGCGCGCGGCCGAACATGAACACCTGCTCCCGGGAGTAGGTCAGCTTCACAGGCCGGCCGGTGCGCTTGGAGAGCAGGGAGGCGGCCATCTCGCCGGAATTGGCGGCAGCCTTGATGCCGAAGCCGCCTCCGACGTAAGGCTTGACGACACGGACCCGGCCCACGTCGAGCCCCAGGACCATGGCCACGGTCCGCTGGACATAATGGGGGACCTGGGTGGAGCTGTACAAGGTCAGTCTGCCGGAAAGATCGTAGCTGGCGATGCATCCCATCGGCTCGATGAAGGCTGCATCCTGCCGCTTGTTCTTGAAGGTCGTGGTCCGGATCAGGTCGCACTCGGCAAAGGCCTTCTTTACGTCTCCGAATTCCTGGTGGACTTCTGCGCAGATGTTTCCCGGGTATTCGTCGTGAAGCTGGGGGGCGCCGTCGGCCATCGCCTCTTTGACGGTGAACACCGCCGGCAGCTCCTCGTATTCGACCTTGATCAGGGAAAGCGCCTCCTCGGCCGTTTCCCGGTCCACGGCCGCCACCGCGGCGATTTCGTCTCCGACATAGCGGACCTTGTCGTGGCAGAACAGGGTTTCGTCGTAGCGGGCCGGACTCACGCCGTATTTGATCATGCCGGCTTCTTTGGCCGTGACGATGTCTTTGACCCCGGGCAGCTTTGCCGCTGCGGAAGTGTCGATGCTCACGATACGCGCATGGGCGACCGGGCTTTGCAGCAGCGCGCCGTAGAGCATCCCCGGAAGGCTCATGTCGTCGATGAACACCGCTCGTCCGGTGGCCTTGTCGGGGGTGTCGATGCGGCGGGCACGGGAGTTGATAACGTTGAATCGGCTCATGAAAGGATCTCCTTGGCGGTTATTCGGATTTGACCGACTGGATTGCCTCGACGATTTTCTGGTATCCGGTGCACCGGCACAGGTTGCCGGAAATGGCGCCGCGGATTTCCGCCTCGCTCGGATTCGGATTTTTTTCAATGAGGCTTTTGCCCGAGAGAATCATCCCCGGCGAGCAGAATCCGCACTGAATGGCGCCTTTTTCCACGAAGGCTTCCTGCAGCGGATGCAGGCCTTTTTCGGTCTCC
>CBFCZJ010000013.1:0-24903 GCA_965602445.1 uncultured Desulfobacterales bacterium
TGCTGAAATGGCATTTGGGGCCGCCCAGACCGGCCATCTCGTGCTTTCCACGCTTCACACCAATGACGCCATCAGTTCCGTATCCCGGCTTCTGGGGCTCGGGGTGGACCGCAACCAGATTACCTCAAGCCTGCTGGGAGTCCTGTCCCAGCGGTTGGTACGAATGGTCTGCCCGGAATGCAAGGAGGAATACATCCCTTCAGAGGAACTGCTGCGGGAATTTTTCCGAGAGCCGCCCCAAAAACTTCGGTATTTCAGGGGTCAGAAATGCTCGGTATGCAACTACACCGGATACAAGGGGCGGGTGGCAGTGGCCCAGCTCTGGACCCCCAATGACAACGACATCCTGCTGATCAACAAGGGGGTTTCCCTCGATGAAATTCGAAGGAGCTCCTATGCCAGCACGACCTTCATGCTGGATGAAGCCATGAAACTTCTTCGCGATGGAAAAACCAATCTCGAAGAGTTGATCCGGGCCCTTCCCTACATGCACATATACGAATCCCGGGCCGTCTCTGCAAAAACGGCCGCTCAAAACTAAAGGAACCTTTCAAACCGGAGCCTGCGATTCAACCTTGTGGTCGTAGACGTGGACATCGCGCTGAGGATAGGGAATCGATATGCCTTCGGCATCGAAGCGCTTTTTCACCTTTTCTGTGGTGTCGAAGAGAAACGCCCAGTAGTCGGCTGCCGTCGTCCAGGGCCGCACATAAAAATTGACGCTGCTGTCGGCCAGCTCGGCCAGGGCGATCAGGGGCTCGGGATCCTTGAGCACCCGGGGGTCTTCTGCGATGATTTCCTGGAGGATTTTCTTGGCCTTGTCGATGTCGTCGTCGTAACTGATGCCGAACACCATGTCGACCCGCCGGGTTCCCTTGGTGGAGTAGTTGACGATGTTGCCGGAGGTCATGGCGGCATTGGGCACGATGACTGTTTTGTTGTCCGGGGTTTTGAGCTGGGTCGTGAAAATCTGGATCTGCTCGACGGTGCCGGCGGTACCGCCCCCCTCGATGTAATCCCCGACCTTGAAGGGGCGAAAGATGATCATCAAAAAGCCGGCCGCAAAATTGGCCAGCGATCCCTGCAAGGCCAGGCCGATGGCCAGGCCGGCGGCACCGATGATCGCAATAAACGAGGTCGTCTGGATGCCCATCTGACTCAGGGCGGCAAGCACGACGAACACGATCAGCGTGTAATACGTGAGGCTGGCCACAAACGATCCCAGGGTGGGATCCACATTTCGTTTTGTCATCATTTTGTCGACGACGTTGCGGAAAATCTTGGAAACCCAGTTGCCGATGACGAAAATAGCGATCGCTGCAATGACCTTTACGCCATAAATTGCCAACAACCCGTAAAGTTTTTCCCATACCGCCGCCAGATCCATGATTTTTCTCCTTGAGTGGGTGAACGCCGCTGACTGACTGTAACAATGTCCTTGGGTTTGTGCAAGCACCCAAAAGGCAAACCGGGTGGCGCAAGGCCGGAGGTTTCGCCTATGTGAAACTTCGGCCGAAGCCGGGGGTTCCGTCGGGCGGGTACGGTGCCGAACCCTGCGCAAGCAGAGGCTCGGGGCAGAAAAATGACCAAATCCCGTTCGCGAAAGGGACGGCAGGGCTTATGGCTGTATGTTCTTCCGCAACAGGGAAAGTCCTTCCTCCCCCGGGCCAAATAAAAAACCCGGCTTCCCCAGGAAGCCGGGTCTTGTTTTTTCCCGCCAGGGAAAAAAACTATTCGACCGTGGGTCTCGGCAGCACGCCGGCCCGTTCGGCGATCTCTGGCACCTTGTGCTCCCACTCGATGGCCATCAGGTGAACGCCGGCCACCCCTTTCATCTCTTTGAACTCCTCGATCTGTTCACAGGCGATCTTGATGCCTTCCTCGGCCACCTTGCCCTTGCCCGCGCCTTGGAGCCGTTCGATGATCTCGTCGGGGACGTCCATTCCAGGGACCTTGTTTTTCATGTACTTGGCCATACCGACGCTTTTCATCGGGGTGACCCCGGCCAAAATATAGCACTTTTCCGTCAGGCCCATGTCGTTGGCCTCTTTGATGAACTGGCGGAACCGCTCCATGTTGTAGATGCACTGGGTCTGGATGAAGTCGACCCCGGCCTCGATCTTTTTGGCCAGCCGGTGCACCCGCCATTCGTGGGGAACGGCGAAGGGGTTGGAGGCTGCCCCGATGAAAATCTTCGGCGGGTGTTCGATTTCGGCTCCGCCCAGAAACGTTCCTTCGTCTCTCATCTGCCTGACCATGGCGATCAACTGCATGGAGTCGATGTCAAAGACCCCCTTGGCGTCTGGGTGGTCGCCGAACTTGGCATGATCCCCGGAGAGGCAGAGCATGTTTTTCACGCCGTGGGTGTATACTCCGAGGATGTCTGCCTGCATGGCCAGGCGGTTTCGGTCCCGGCAGACCATCTGAAAGTTGGGCTCCAGCCCCTCCTGGATCAGCAGCAGGCTGGCCGCCCAGGAGGCCATGCGCACCACCGCGGTCTGGTTGTCGGTGATGTTGACAGAATCGACGTTTCCCTTCAGGTGCTGGGCCTTTTCGATCACTTCTTTTGCGCCGGTGCCCCGCGGCGGTCCCAGCTCGCCGGTAAAGGCAAAGTGCCCGGCCTTGAGAATTTTTTCCAGGTTGCTTCCGGACTTCAAACCGTTATCCGTGCTCATATCTGCCACCTCGATCGGGTTGGGGAGTCACCGCAAGTCTGCCGCCGGGGTCGGTCGGCTACTTGGCTTCTTCTTCCTCCGGTTTTTTGTAGCCGGGCTGGATCAGGGTGCGAGGCATGGTGTCCCGCCATCCGACCGCCTCGTAGATTTTTTTGATATGATGAAGACGGCCCTGTTTTGCCAGGCGCTCGTGGATCAGATACCAGGCGCAGGGCTGATCCGGATCGATCTCGCAGCTTCCCTGGTTGGTGCCTCCGCAAGGCCCGTTGTAAAGACCCTTGGCGCACATGGTGACCGGGCAGATGCCGGCGGTCCAGCCCAAAACGCACTGCTGACAGGAGCGGCATCGCTCCTCGTACCAGCCCACGGCCTGGTTGACGGCCAATCCTGCCGTGTCCACGGCGGGAAAAACCGGCTTGTCCGGGAAGCGCTCGGCCAGAAACTGGATCCCAACGCCGCAGGCCATGGAAATCAGCGCATCATAGTCGGCCTGCTTGTCGTCGAGTTCTGCCAGATACTCTCTGTCGCACTGGCGCTCCACGGTGATGCTTTCGACATCGATGGGGTTGTCGGCCAGCTTCCGGGCCATCTCCAGTTCGGTTGAAAGGAGGTTGGCCTCTTTTTCCCCGCCGACCAGGCAGACCGCCACACAGGTGCCGCACCCAACGACCAGGACCTTCTTGTAGTCTTCGAGCATCTCCATGATCTCGTCGAAGGGCTTTCGCTTTGCTACGATCATCTTGTTTCCTCCCGAACGAATCGGTTCGATGGTTTTTAACGCGTGCTTTCTTCGGCTACATTTCCGACTCGGGATGAAAGACGTCCACATCCTTCAGGTCGTCGCCCAGATACGCCCGCTCGTTGGGACCGAGGATGCCCAGCGACAGGCACAGCAGGGTCCACAGGTGCACCGTCTGCCAGGCGTGGTCGTTGATGTCGCTCATGTCGTGAATCTGGGCGTGGCAGTTGTGGCACGGCGTGATGCAATAGTCGGCCTTCGTGTCGAGGATCTGGTCGGCCTTGAGCTTTCCATAGGCCCGGCGCTGTTCCGGGTAGCCGCTTTGCAGAAATCCGCCCCCGCCCCCGCAGCAGTAGTTGTTGGAACGGTTGGGCTGCATTTCAATGAAGTTTTCCTCGCCCACCACCGCCTTGACCACGAAGCGCAGATCTTCGGCCACCGGATCGCCGAAAGACTTTCTGACCAGCTGGCACGGATCCTGGACCGTGAACTTGATCTTCCGGTCCTTGTTCCATTCGCTGCTGGGCTTGAGCTTGCCCTCCCGGATCCACTGGGCGTAATATTCGATGATGCTGCGGATTTCGAAGTTGTAGTCAATCTTGAACTTTTGCAGTCCGACCCGGACCGCGAACAGTTCGTGCCCTCATTCGGTGTTGAGCCAGACCTTGCAGCCCAGGTCCTCCACCGCCTTTTTCTTGACCTCCACGATGTGCTTCCAGTTTTCGTCGTCGGCCAGGAACATGCAGTAGTTTTCCGCGGCCCACCCTTTGGTGCCGTAGGTCCAGTCCGCCCCGGCCAGGTGCAGTATCTTCCACAGCGGCACCATCTCGTCGGGTTCGGTGACCGGCTCCCTGGAGTTCTGGTTCAGGTAGAATTCGGCCCCTTGCTTGTTGACCGGAGCTTCCATCTCGGCAAACTCGGGCTGGGCCGCCTGGTATTCCTCCAGCACGTCTTCGACCACGAACTGGAAGTCCTCCTCTGTGGCGCCCATGGCCGAGCAGGTGTCGTTTCTCAAGGCCATGTCGCAGGAGCCGAGGATCCCCTTGGGCCGTTCTTCCCGTGGCCAGCTCTGGCGCGCGTAAAAGACAAGCTGGGGGATGTTGATCTTCATCGGGCACACGTAGATGCACCGCTGGCACATGGTGCACCACCAGACCCACGGGGTTTTGGTGACCTCCTCGTCCATCCCGAGGGCGGCCATGCGCAGAAACTTTCTCGGGTCCATCCCCTCCATACCCGTGGCCGGGCAGCCCGACGAGCACGCACCGCAGGTCAGGCACAGATTGAGGTTTCCTCCCTCCGGGAGAACCTCCTTGACCTTGTCGATGAAGGTGCTCTTTTTCTTGCCGCCGAGTTTGATCACTTCTTCTGCCATGAGAGACTCCTTGAATTTTATAATTTTCCTTTGTTTTTCAATGGGTTAGGTCCAAGCTCGCGAATGTGTTCGGTCATTTCCGTGGCGTACTGGGCAAACGTGGGCCCTTCTCCGGAAGACAAGTTATACATTCTTACCCGGTCGCCTTCAATACCGATTTCCTCCAGCATCTGCCGAACATGGTTCACCCGCTCTTTGGCCCGGTAGTTTCCTTCGTTGTAATGACAGGTCCCTTCCAGGCAGCCGACCACGTATACGCCGTCTGCCCCCTTCTGAATCGCGCGCAGCAGGTGCATCACGTCGACTTTGCCGGAGCAGGGGACGAGAATGATTTTGATGTTGGCTGGATAGTCGAGTCGCATCGAACCTGCCAGGTCCGCGGCCGAGTACCCTCAGTAGTTGCAGCAAAACGAGATGATCGTCGGTTCGAATTCCGCCATTAGATTCCTCCTGCCAGAAGCGCGTCAATTTTGCATGTGATCTGGTCGTCTTCATAGAAGCTGAGCTGAATCGCCTGCCGCGGGCAGACGGCGGTGCAGACGCCGCAGCCGTGGCAAAGGGCGTCGTCGATTTCGATTTCTCCTTTTTCCACGTTGAACTTCGGCACGCCAAAGGGGCAGGAGCGAACGCAGGTCAGGCATTTTACGCAGTGGTCGACGTCCACCTTGGCCGTGATGGCCGACAGCTGAATGGTATCCTTGGACAGGAACGTCACTGCCCGGCTGGCCGCCGCCTGGGACTGGGCGATGGTTTCTGAGATCAGCTTCGGCCCATGGGCCATTCCGCACAGAAACATCCCCTCGCCGGGCATGTCCACCGGCCGCAGTTTCACGTGCGCCTCGATGAAGAACCCTTCCGGATTCCGGTTCAGCTTCATGATATCGCTCACCGCCTTGGTGTCGGTGGCGGTCACCCCGGCGCTCAGGGCCAGCAGGTCCGTGTTGATCTGGATGTCCTGCTGCAGCACATGGTCCTTGACGGTCACTGAAAGCCCGTCTCCGTTGGAGATGACGTTCGGTGGATGCTCCCTGTCAAAGCGGATAAAAATGACTCCCTGCTTTCGGGCCTCGGTGTAGTAGTCTTCCAGCAGCCCGTAGGTGCGCATGTCCCGGTACAGGACGAATATCTGGCTGGCCGGGTTCTGCTTCTTGATGGCCAGGGCGTTTTTCACGGCGGCCTGGCAGCAGATCCGGGAGCAGTTGGGGTTTTCCTCGTTTCTGGAGCCGACGCACTGGATCATGACCACCGTGTCGAGGCCTTCGGCCCCGCTTTTTTCCAGCCGGTCGGAAAGTTCCACCTGGGTCATCACCCGGTCGTCTTCCCCGTAGAGAAACTCCTTGGGCCGATATTCGGTTCCGCCGGTGGCCACCAGGATGACGCCGTGGTCGATGCTTCGGGGCTCTTCATGGCCGTCGATTTTGACTTCGGTCAGAAAGTTGCCTTGAAAACCCTCAAAGCCGACCACCCGGGCGCCGCTGAGCACCTCGATCTTGTCGTCTTTTTCCACCTGGCCGACGAGTTTTTCCAGGTAGGCCTGAACGTCGGCCCCTTCGATGGTGTGGTGAAGCCGGCGGGCCATGCCGCCCAGCTCGGCCTCTTTTTCGATCAGCACCGACTCGAAGCCCTGCCTGGACAGGTCCAGGGCGGCGTTCATGCCGGCGATGCCGCCTCCCAGAACCAACGCCCGCTTATTGACGGGGATGACCCGCTCGTGGAGTGGATTCAGGGTGGCGGACCGGGCCACGGCCATGCGGACCAGCTCCTTGGCCTTTTGGGTGGCCAGATCCGGGTTGTTGGCGTGAACCCAGGAGTCCTGGTTTCGGATGTTGGCCATCTCGAACAGATATTTGTTCAACCCGCAGGCTTCCAGGGTTTCCATGAACATGGGGGCGTGGGTCTTTGGACTGCAGGAGGCCACGACCACCCGGTTCAGGTTTTCCTCCTGGATCTTTTCCTTGATCTTGTCCTGGGTGTCCTGGCTGCAGGTAAACAGGTTGCTGTCGGTAAAGACCACCCCCGGCAGGGTCCCGGCGTATTCCTGCACCTCCGGTACGTTGACCACCCCGCCGATATTGATGCCGCAGTTGCAGACGAACACACCGATGCGCGGTTCTATGCCGGCGACGTCGATTTCCTCGGGAAATTCGATCGTCTTGGTGTCTTTGCCGCGGGCTTCGGCCACATCGGCGCCGGCAGCCGAGGCTGCTGCGCTGGCTTCGGTGACCGACGCCGGGATGTCCTTGGGCCCCTGCAGGATGCCGCAGGTATAGACGCCCGGCCGGGAAGTGGCCACCGGCACAAAGGGGTCGGTCTTTAAAAAGTTGTAATGGTTCATCTCGATGCCGAGACGCTCGGCCAGGGCCTTGGTTCCTTCCCCGGCCTGGAGCCCGACGGAAAGAACCACCATATCGAAGGTTTCGTCGACCATGTTGCCGCTTTCGTCGGCAAATCGAAGGGTCAGGTCCCCGGTTTCCAGATCGTCGTAGATCGAATGGACTCTTGCCTTGACAAACCGGACGCCTTCTTTGTTCCGGGCGCGGTCGTAGTATTTTTCGTAGTCCTTTCCGAAGGTGCGGATATCCATGTAGAAGATGGCCGCATCCAGCTCCTCTTTGGAGTGTTCCTTGGCGATCATGGCGTCTTTGATGGCGTACATACAGCAGACCGAGGAGCAGTAGCCGTTGCCGCATCGGTTCGTGTCCCGGGAGCCGACGCACTGGAGCCAGGCGATCTTTTTGGGCTCCTTTTCATCCGAGGGCCGTACCAGGTGACCCATGGTCGGCCCGGAAGCCGAAAGGATCCGCTCGAATTCCAGACTGGTCATCACATTCGGGTTTTTCCCGTAATGGTAGAATTGGGCAAGCTCTCCCGGATCGTAGAGTTCGGTGCCGGCGGATAAAATCACCGAACCGACGGTGATCTCCTTGTCTTCGGACTGCTGGGTGTGGTCGATCGCTTCGGCCAGGCAGGCCTTGACGCACTGATAGCATTCCGAGCAGATCCCGCAGCGCAGGCACCGGTCGGCCTCGGTTTTGGCCTCGGTTTCATCGTAGCCGAAGGTAACCTCTAAAAAGTTGCATTCCCGGGCCTCCGGATCGAGGCAGCGCACCGGTGTTCTGGGCTTTACCGCCTCCATGCTCGTGTCCGGCTTTTCAAATTCCCACTGTATTTCCCGGCCTTCTGCCAGATCCAGCCCGTTGAGGTAGCGGTGGATGCTCTCGGCCGCTTCTTTTCCACAGGACACGGCATCGACCACCGATTTGGGGCCGTAAAAGGCATCGCCGCCGGCAAACACCCCCTCCACCGATGTCTGCAGGGTCACCGGGTCGGCTTTGATCCCGCCCGGAGGGGTGGTTTCGATTCCCTGCTCCCGGATGCCGTCCAGAACCGTACTCTGGCCGATGGACACGATCACCGTGTCGCCGAAAAACGGCTGGCAGGCGTCGTCGTCGTAGCTGGGGGAGAACCGGCCGTTTTCGTCGAAGACTGCGGTGCAGGTCTTGAACTCGATTCCGGAAACCTTGCTGCTCTTGTCGATGAAAAAGTTCTTGGGACCGAAGCTGTTGACGATGTTGATGTCGCTTTCCAGGGCCTCTTCGATCTCATGCTCCCAGGCGGGCATCTCCTCGCGCTTTTCCAGGCAGATGAGGGTGACGTTTTTCGCCCCTTTTCTCTTGGCGGTCAGGGCCACGTCGATGGCCACGTTGCCGCCGCCGACCACCAGCACGTCTTCGCCGATCGTAACCTCTTTTCCCAGGGCTACGTCACGCAGAAAATCGACCCCCTGCAGAACGCCTTCGGCGTCTTCGTTTTCCACGCCGAGTTTTCGGCCGCCGTGAAGGCCGATGCCGACGAACACCGAGGCAAACCCGTCTTTTTTGAGGCTGTCCAGGGTGAAGTCACTGCCGAAGGCAACGCCGGTTTTGATCGTAACGCCCATTTGTTCGATGACGCCGATTTCGGTGTCGATAATGCTTCGCGGCAGACGGTATTCGGGGATGCCGTAGCGCATCATGCCGCCGGCCTTGGGGAGCTTTTCAAAGATCGTGACCTGGTAGCCGGCCAGGGCCAGGTAGTAGGCCGCGGTGAGGCCGGCCGGACCCGAGCCGATGATGGCCACCTTTTCGTCGCGTTTTTCCTTGATCTCCGGAACGTACGGCGCTTCCTGGGTCTGCTCCCAGTCGGCCAGAAAGCGGTGAAGCTCCCGGATGGCCAGAGGCTGGTCGACGTCGTTTCGGGTGCAGACCTGCTCGCAGGGATGATGGCAGACCCGGCCGCAGATGCCGGGAAACGGATGGGCCTCCTTGAACAGCTGAAGGGCTTCTGCGTATTTGCCCTCGTTGATCAGGGCGATGTATCCCTGGATGCCCACGTGCGCTGGGCACGTGGCCTTGCAGGGGGCCGTGCCGCGCTTGCTGATGCCGAAGGCGCCGGGGATGGCCTGGGCGTACTGCTTGTAAATGGCCTTTCTTTCCGACAGGCCCTCGTCATATTCGTTGGGAAGGGCAATGGGGCAGACCTTGGCGCACTCGCCGCAGCTCGTGCACTTGGCCAGATCCACGAAACGGGGGTCCTGGTGGACTTTGGCCGTAAAATGGCCCGGTTCGCCGTCCAGGGAGAGAATTTCTGAATTGGTGAGAATCTCGATGTTCAGGTGCCGGCCGACCTCGACCAGTTTGGGTGAGATCACTCACATGGCACAGTCGTTGGTGGGAAAGGTCTTGTCGAGCTGGCTCATGATGCCGCCGATGGCGGCGGATTTTTCCACCAGGTAGACGTAGTAGCCGGATTCGGCCAGGTCCAGGGCAGACTGCATGCCGGCGATGCCTCCGCCGACCACCATCACGGATCCACTCTTTTCTGGAGCAGTCATAGAAACTCCTTGCAGTTTGTAAAAGTTGAAACGAGCCTGTTCATAAGGCATCAAAATTGTGTTAGTAAACGGGATGTTACAATTATACTGGCTTAACAGGTGTTAAGCGCGCGCCAAACCATGCCTATGCCACACTCGTCTGAAAGGTGTCAAGAAAAATGCATTGCATCGAATGAACAGAATTCAGGCCTGAAGGGAGTTTCCGCGAAGCGGCTGCGCAGGTTGGGCGGTCAGGCGGCGGCGCAGGGAAGGAATACGGAAAACGCGGTGCCGCGCCCGGGCCGGCTGTCGATCTCCACCCGGCCGTGATGGGATTCGACGATCTTTTTAACGAGGGAAAGGCCGAGTCCGGTGCCCTGAATGTAGCGGGTCTGCTCGTTTCGGACCCGGTAGAACCGCTGAAACAAGCGCTTTTGGTCTTCTTCGGCGATGCCGATGCCGGTGTCGGCCACCTTCACGGTAAGGGTTTCAAAATCTGAAGAGGCGGTCACTTTTACCCGTCCGCCGGCGGGGGTGTACTTGATTCCATTGCCGATCAGGTTGGAAAAGACCTCCTCCAGGTTGCGATAATGGCCGGTCACCGGCGGGAGGCGGTCGGCTGCGTCCAACTCGAGCCGGATCGATGCAGCCTCTGCCCGGGGGCGTTGAAATTCGATCTGTTCCCGGAGCAGCCGGGACAAGTCGATTTTTTCCATTTCCTGGGAGATCAGCCCCGATTCGATGCGGGAAAGGTCGAGGAGTTCGGTGGCCATCTGGGCCAGGTTGCGGATTTTTTCAGAGGCCCGGGCAAGGATCTCCTGCTGTTTGTCGGAGACCTCCCCGGCAAGGCCGTCCAGGATCACCTGAAGCTGCATGAGGACCGAATTCATGGGCCCGCGGATCTCGTGGCTCACCCTGGAGACGAACTCGGACTTTATCCGGTCGAGCTTTTTTAGTGTGGTGATGTCGTGGAGAACCGTGATAACCCCCATGGTCGCGCCGGCATGATCCCGGAAAGGCGTGCACCGGACACTGAGAATCCGCGGCTCTCCTTCGGCGTTTTCGCCATGCTCGATTTCATCGGTCCGCTCCACGGTGTCCTCACTTGGCGCCGCCAGGGTCTGGGCGATCATCTGCCGAACGCGGGCGATGGAGATCACCGCATCGCAGCGCCGGTCCATGGCTGAGGCCACCCCGGTGTAGCCGACCATTTGCAGAAATGCCGGGTTGACCATGACGACACGATTTTCCTGGTTCGTGCACATCACGCCGTCGG
This sequence comes from uncultured Desulfobacterales bacterium, assembly GCA_965602445.1. Taxonomy (GTDB): domain Bacteria; phylum Desulfobacterota; class Desulfobacteria; order Desulfobacterales; family CAFBRK01; genus JAIPEL01. The sequence continues at coordinate 10,918 of CBFCZJ010000013.1, forward strand.
ACAGCCGCTGTATCATGGTCCGGATCCGGGAGCGGGTGTCGGCGATATCGCGAAGCGCCCGCATGTAGTCGATGGCCTTGGACACGGTGACCCGGAGATGCTCCGGGGTGAAGGGTTTGGGGATGAAGTCGAAGGCTCCGCTTTTCATGGCCTCGATGGAGTGTTCCACGGTGGCGTAGCCTGTGATGACGATGACCACCGTGTCCGAGTGAAGCGCCCGGACCTTTGCCAGCACCTCGAATCCGGACACCGACGGCATCATCAGATCGAGCAAGACGATGTCGAAGTGGGTCTTTTCGATGCAGACCAGGCCCTTTGCGCCGTCTTCGGCCACGGTCACTTCGTATCCGGCGTCTTTCAGCACGGCCTGACAGGCGTCCCGGATCCGGGCTTCGTCGTCTATGACCAGGATTTTCGGCGGCACTGTGCCTCGGTGTTCACGTTCGCTTGTCATCGCTTCTCATCCGATGGTTTTTTCTTCCGCTTTTTTCTGTATATCGGCCAAGGGCAATTCCACGCGGAAGGTCGTCCCCTCCGGTCCGGTTTGTTTCAGGCTGATGTTGCCCTGGTTTTCCTTGACGATGCCGTAGACCGTGCTCAGGCCGAGGCCCGTGCCGCGGCCAAGCTCTTTAGTGGTGAAAAACGGATCGAATATCCGGGAGCGGTTTTCCTCGGAGATTCCCCTGCCGGTATCGGAGATTTCCACTACGGCGGTCTTGGCCGGCTTTTCCGGAAATGTGCGCAGGGTCAGAACGCCCCTTTTTTCCATCGCATCTAAGGCATTCATGACCAGGTTGATGACCACCTGCCGCATCTGATTGCGGTCGGCGATGATGGCCATCGGCGCGTCGGACAGCTGCTTTTCGATCCGCACGTTCATGAACAGCTTCTGGTCCCGAATCAGACTGAGGCCTTCCTCCACCAGGGTATTCATCTGAAAGGCCTCTTTGGTCGGGTTTGTCTGCCGGCTGTAGGCCAGCAGGTTCTTGACGATGTCCCGACACCGTTCGCTGTCTTCCAGGATGTACTCCAGGTTTTGCCGAAGCGGGTCTGCAGGCGAAATCTTTTCCATCATCATATTGCCGTAAAGCAGAATGCCGGTCAGCGGATTGTTGATCTCGTGGGCGACCCCCGCCGCCAGGCGGCCCAAGGAGGCCATCTTCTCCGACTGCAGGACCTGTTTCTGGGCGTCCTGCAGCTTTTTTTCCACGGCCAGTCGTTCCCGCAGGTCGTTGTAGATGGCCATGGTGGCCACCTCCCGCTCGCCTTCGTAGATGATGGCTGCGGTCATTTCCACCGGGATTTCCTCCCCGGACGCCGTTAAAATGGTCTCTTTGGTGACCGGAAGCTTGCCGCGGCCGCCGTAAACCTCGCTTCTCAACTTATCCATGATTTTTTTGGCCACACCGCGAGGATACAGGTCTTTGGTTCGAATTCTTTCCGCGTCTGAAAAGTAGTAGCCGAACAGAACCTCGGCGGCTTCGTTCATCAGCAGCAGTTTTCCGTTGCTGTCGGCTGCGACGATGGCGCTTGCCGAGCTCTGGATGACCTTGTCCAAAAATGCCCGGATGCCGTGGTACATCTTTTCGAGGGTCTTGGTCCGGGTGACGTCCCGAACGCTTTCGATCACGTAGATGACGTTGCCGTCTTCATCGAGGATGGGGGAAAAGACGCGGTCTTCCCAGCGCAGGGTGCCGTCCTTGTCCGTGATCTGCCGCAGCACCGAGCTTCCTTCCCGGTACTGCAGGGTCTGGTGAAGGGGGCAGTTCTGTTTCGTGCACGGCAGTCCCGGGTCATGGTCGTACTGTCGGAAAATATCCCGGCAGGTGCGTCCGACCACATCGGCCAGATCCGCTCCGATTTTTTTCAGAAAGATCTGGTTGGCCGAAACAATGGTTCGATCCGGCCGCAGGATCAGGGTCGGAAACGACAGCGAGTCGAATACCCGCATCCGCCAGTCGATTTCCTTTTTGATCTGCTCGTTCATGGTATCCTTATTTGCCGGGGACGACGAACGCTTCAGACAAGGCCTTGCGGGCGGCCTGGGCCATGTTCTTCGGAAGTACGATATAAATGGAAGCACCGGTGCAAGCAGCGGCCAGTGCCGGAATATCCGCCCCGAGAAGGGCACCGAACGCCGCATCGGCGATGCCGTAACGGTCCCCGAAGTGGGGCCCCTGGAAATAGATCAGTTCGACGTCGGCGTCAACCCGAAGCCCGGAAGGCTTCCCTCCCCCGGTGGCTCCGCTGAATTCCTCCAGCAGATGCCAGGTGGGTCGGCCTTCGAAAAGCAGATGAAGCCGAAGACATCCGCGGGCGGAAGGCCGGGCAAAGACCAGCAAGAGCTCGCCCGCGGCCGAACCGGCGCGGCGAAGCCGACCTTCTCCGCGCCCCAGCTCTTCTGTGAGCAGGTAAAAGGAGACCATCGACAAGCCGGTTTTTTCGGCGAGGCCGTACGTCTTGATCTTCGGCTCCCAGTAGACGGCGATGGTTTCCATCAGAGCTGGCGGACCTTGAATTCAGGTCGAATCGGGGCATGGTTTGGGGGAAGCTCGGCCACGGCCGTGACGGCCGCAACGGCTTCGTCCAGCTGATCATAGCTTGTGATGAAGGTCAGCGTCGCAAGTGAAGAGGCAATGGCATGGATCTTCAGGGTTGCCCGGGCAAAGCCCGCAACGATGGATTCGAGAAGATCGTATCGCGCCCGGTGGGGAAAAACGGTCAGGGCCCCGACCGAGGGCAAAAGCGTAAGGGAGCCGCCCGCTTCGTCGAGCACCGGCTGGGCGCGGGGCAGCTCGTCGGCGGCGATGCAGCAGGCGCCGGCCAGCCGTCCCCCGGCGGCGTCGAGGGTGACGAGCACCAGGTTGACCCGGCCTTCGGCCAGGCGGTGAAACAGCCGGGGCGCCGTGAACTCGCCTTCCGGCAAAAAATTGATCTGCACCAGCTCGCCGCTGAGCTTGATCCCGCTGATGGGCAGTTTTTGATTGGAAGCGGATATCATATTTTATCTTAACCTTCTTATCATTTCAAAGAGAGGACATAAGAGCAAATCCGAAAATTTTCTTTGCTCCGCAAAGAAAATGATGCGCTCTGCAGGCGCAACTAAAAATGAATCTTTGGCGGCGAAGCCGCCTCTTATAAAAGCGCGAAGCGATTTTATTTCGATATTCGAATTTTTTGCGGTCGGCCGGCTCCAGGCACCCGCGTAAAATCCGGGTGCCTGGCCCGCCGGCCCGCTTCCGCTATTGAAGCTGATCCTTGACGATCTCCATGAGCCGATCGAGTTCGATCGGTTTGGGGATGTAGTCGTCGGCCAGGGTGCTCTTTCCCTCCATGTGGGTGTACTTGGTGGAGGTGACGGCGTCTGCCACCGCCGTGAGCAGCACCACGATGATGTCCTTGTACTCGTCGGATTTTTTGAGCTCGTCGCAGAGCTCGTAGCCGTTTTTCCGGGGCATCATCACATCGAGAATGATCAGGGCCGGTCGCTCTTCCTTGATCCGGTCCATGGCCTCGATGCCGTCGTAGGCTTTGGCTACACGGTAGCCCGCGCTTTCCAGCTTCATGGAGACTGATTCGACCAGATCCGGGTCGTCGTCCACCACGAGGATGAGTTGTTTGTCAGTCATTTTTTCCCTCCTTAAAGGCGATTGTTTTTCATTTTTTTGGGGTGATCAACAGTCATTCTTCATTGGGTCTTCCTTGGGTGATTGAAGGGCGGCGCCGCCCATCGCTCGCTATAAATTCGCTTCGCTTTGCTGGGAGGCTGGGAAGCAAGGAGGCTTGGATGCAAAAAAACATGCTTGGGTCGGTTTCCGGCGATTTTCGACCGGCTTTTTGTTTTAAAGCTTCCCAGCTTCCCGGCTTCCCAGCCTCCCAGCGGGCGCTATAGCGCCCTACACTTCCGGTCTTGGCAGCAGTCCCGCCTTTTCCACGATTTCGGAAACCTTCTGCTCCCATTCGATGGCCATGATGTGAAAGCCGGCCACTCCCTTGACCTCCTTGAGGCGCTGCATGCTTTCCACGCAGATCTTGATGCCCTCCTCGGCCTGCTTTTCCTTGGGCACGCCGGCCATCCGGTCCACCAGTTCCTGGGGAACGTCCATCCCCGGCACCTTGTTTTTCATGTAGCGGGCCATGCCGGCCGACTTCATGGGGGTGATGCCGGCCAAAATGGCGCATTTTTCGTGCAGTCCCCGACCGCAAACCCCCTCCATCCATTGTTCGAATTTTTCCAGGTTGTAGATGCACTGGGTCTGGATGAAGTCGACGCCGGCGGCGACCTTTTTCGCCAGCCGGGCCACCCGAAGCTCGAAGGGGTCGGCAAAGGGGTTTGCCGCCGCACCGATGAACATCTTCGGCGGTTGATCGATCTCGGCCCCGCCCTGAAAGGTCCCCTCGTCTCTCATCTGGCGGACCATCTGGATGAACTGGATCGAATCGATATCGTGAACGTTTGCGGCCATGGGGTGATCGCCGAAATGGGGATGATCCCCGGACAGGCAGAGCATGGTATCGATCCCGTGGGCGTAGGCCCCGATGATGTCGGCCTGCATGGCCAACCGGTTTCGGTCCCTGGTGACCATTTGGAGGATCGGGTGAAGGCCCATCTGGCGCAGGAACACCCCGGCGGCAAAGCTTGACATCCGGACCATGGCCGTCTGGTTGTCGGTGATGTTGACGGCGTCGACGACCCCCTCGAGCAATTTCGCCTTCTTTTTGACCTTGTCCACGGCGGCTCCCCGGGGGGGACCGCATTCGGAAGTGACTGCCAGGTTTCCGGAGCTGAGCACTTTTTCCAGTACGCTGTCGGTTTTCATTCTGCCAAGTCCTCTCTGATGATTTTCCGGGGGCCTCCGCCCCGACCGGTTCTCCAGTCTTTGGCCGGCATGATCTCCTCATACCGATCTTCCAAGCCGAGCGCCTTGAGCCGATCCCAGATGAGCTGCCAGGCGCAGTCCACGTCCGGGCTGATTTCGCACTTTCCATGGGTGGAGCCGCCGCAGGGGCCGTTCATCAGCTGCTTGGAGCAGCGGGCGATGGGGCAGATCCCGCCGGTGATGCCCAGCAGGCAGTCGCCGCATCCCTGGCAGCGTTCGGCCCAGACCCCCTGCCTTTCGGAGGCGCCCATGAAGGTCGTGTTGACCGCCGGAAAGACCGGCTTGTCCCGGTAGCGCCGGGCCACTTCCTGCACCCCGCAGCCGCAGGCCATGGACAGCACCGCGTCGGCGCCGTCGATCATGGAAGAGAGCTCTTCCACGTACTCGGGGTCGCACTGCCCCTCCAGGGTTTGCTCCTTGATTTGCAGGTTTTTCCCCTGCTTGAGAAAAGCCATCTGGAGGGCCGAGGAAAGAATGCCGACCTCCTTGCGGCCTCCGGCCGCGCAGACCGTGACGCATTCGTTGCAGCCGACCAGCAGGATCCGGTCAAAGGGCCGCACATAGGCGATGATCTCTTCCAAGGGTTTGCGTTCCGCTGTGATCATTTGGCTTTGTTCTCCTTCCTTGCGGGCCGCGGCCCGGTTATGCTGCGGTGCGGGCCGCGTGGATCGGATTCGGGCCCAGCTCCCTGATTTTTTCCGTCATCTGTTCGGCAACGTCGGCGAAGCGGTCGCCCATGCCTGCCGACACTTTGACCATCTCGAGCCGTTCGCCGCCGATGCCGATTTCGTCCAGCAGACCTTTGACGGACGCTACGCGGCGGGAGGCCCGGATATTGCCGTTTTTAAAGTGGCAGTCTCCGTCCAGGCAGCCGGCCACGTAGACCCCGTCCGCCCCTTTTTCAAAGGCTTTCAGGATGTGGATCGTGTCGACTTTGCCCGAGCACGGCACCCGGACGATCTTGACATTGGGCGGGTAGCAGCGCCGCTGGCTGCCGGCCATATCGGCAGCCGTATAGGCGCAGTAGTGGCAGCAGAAGGCCACGATGACCGGTTCAAAGGGTTTCATTACGCCACCATCCTTTCCAGAAGTCCGTTGAGCTTCGCCAGGATCTGGTCATCTTCGAAGCACATGAGGTCTATGGCCTTGGCCGGGCATTCAGATGCGCAGATTCCGCATCCGTGGCATTTTGCCGGATCGATCTCCGAGTAGCCGTCTGCGTTGATAAAGGGAACACCGTAGGGGCATACCCGGACGCAGATCAAACATGCCGCGCATTTGCTGCCGTCGACCCGGGCCACCGCCGCGCCGAGGTTGATGCTTTCCCGGGCCAGCAGGGTCAGGGCCCTTCCTGCGGCCGCCTCGGCTTGGGAGAGGCTCTCCTTGATCGACTTGGGTGCGTGGGCCGTTCCGGCCACGAAGAAGCCTGGAGCCGGCAGATCCACGGGGCGCAGCTTGATGTGATCCTCGAGAAAGTATCCGTCTGAGGTTCTCGGCAGCTTGAAGATCGCGGCCAGGTCTTCGGTGGATTCGTCGTCGCTGACAAAGCCGGTGCTGAGCAACAGGGCGTCGGCCTCCACGGAAAGCGTCCTTCCCAGAATCGGATCGGTGAAGGTCACCTGCACCCGGTCGTCCGCGGCTTCGGTCTGCGGCAGTGCATCGGTTTCGTATCGGGCGAAAATGACGCCCTTTTCCCGGGCCTTCCGGTAGTAGTCCTCCTGAAAGCCGTAGGTCCTCATGTCCCGGTACAGCACGATCACCCTGGCTTCGGAATTGAGCTCCTTGATCCGCAGGGCGTTTTTCACGGCAGCCTGGCAGCAGATGCGCGAGCAGTTGGGATTTTCCGGGATTCGGGAGCCTACGCACTGGATCATCACCACGTTTTCCCAGGCCGCGACCCGGTCCGGGTCTTCCTCGATCAGGGCGTCGGCCTCGAGCTGGGTCATCACCGCGTCGTGTTCTCCGAGAAGATAGGCCGATGGCCGGTTGGGAAGGGCGCCGGTGGCCATGATCGTGACGCCGTGGCTGATCTGCCGGTAGAACATCTGGGGCCCGACCTGAATGCCGGTCTTGAACATGCCCGGCATGCCGCTGTGATCGACGATGAACGCGCTGGTGATCACCTGGATGTTTTCGTGGGCCAGGGTCCGGTCGATCAGGTCCCTGACGAAGGCCTGTACGTCGTCTCCCTCCAGGGTTTTGCGGACCAGGTTTGCTATACCGCCGAGCATCGAGCGGCGTTCGGCCAGAAACACCTGGTATCCCTGGTCGGCCAGGCGAAGGGCGGCGGTCATGCCGGCGACGCCGCCGCCGACCACCAGCACGTCCTGGTTCATGGGAAGAAGGTGCTCGGTCAGGGGGCGGGCGGCCTTTACCGCCGACACCGCGGCCTGGATGAGCGCGCGGGCGTTGGCTGCGGCCTCCGCGGGCCGGTCCAGATGGACCCAGGTGTCCTGGTCCCGGAGGTTGGCGATTTCCACCAGATACTTGTTGAGCCCGGCCCGGCGGATCGTGTCCTGGAACTGCAGCTCGTGGGTTCGGGGAGAACATCCACCGATGACGACCCGGTTGAGCTGCAATTCGCGAATCCGTTCCTGAATTTTTTTCATCCCCTCCCGGCTGCAGCTGTAGCCGAGCGCCTCGGCCGTCTCCACCCCGGGAAGCGAGGCAGCATCCTTTGCCAGGGCCTTGACATCGACCACCCCGCCGATGTTTTCGCCGCATTCGCAGATAAAGACACCGACCTTTGGATCTTCTCCGGTGACGTCCCGCTCCGGGGGAAAGGGTTCCAGTTCGTCTTCGGCCATCTCGCCTTCGGGCGCTTCTCTGTCTTTTGCCTGAACAGGGGCCACCAGGCCGGCGGCGCGGCAGGCCGCGGCGCTGGCCTGGATCATGGTCTCGGGGATGTCCTTGGGGCTTTCGAACATTCCGCACACGTAAACCCCCGGTCGGGAGGTGGCCACCGGGTTGAAGCCCGGGGTTTTGGCAAAGCCGTGCCCGTTTAATTCGATCCCAAGGGCTTCGGCGGTCTTTCGCATCTCTTCGCTGACGGCAAAGCCGGTGGCCAGGACCACCATGTCAAAGCCTTCTTCCTTGACCACGCTCTGGTCATAGGGGGCGAAGGTGACCGTCAGCCGGTCCCCGCCCGGTTTTCGCATCACGCTGTGGGGGCGGCTGCGGACGAACCGGAGGCCGTACTCGTCCCGGCTTCTCTGGTAGTACTGCTCGTAGTCCTTGCCGAAGGTGCGCATGTCCATGAAAAAGACCGTGGTATCGATCTGGTCGGCGAAGCGCTCCTTGGTCACGATCGCCTCTTTTAAGGCGAACATGCAGCAGACGCTGGAACAATAGGGCGCCGCCCCTTTTTGCAGCCCCCGGGAGCCGACGCACTGGATCCAGGCGATTTTTTCCGGAACCTTGCCGTCGGAGCCCCGGACCAGCCGGCCGCCGGTCGGCCCGGAGGCGGACAGGATCCGCTCGTATTCGAGGCTGGTGACCACGTCCGGGTCTTTGCCGTAGCTGAAGTTGTCCAGGGCCGAAGGATCGAAGATGCCTGCCCCGGTTGCCAGCACCACGGCGCCGAAGCGCATCTGCTTGAGGGATTCGGCGTCATCGAGGACAATCGCCCCGGCAGGGCAGCATGCCGCCAGTGCCTTCGTGTCCTTGCACCGGGCCAGGTCGATGGAAAAGGCCTGGGGGGTGACCTGGGGATAGCGCATGCAGGTCGGGGCCCGGTGGTCGAGGCCCGGGCTGAAATCCACGCACTCGGGAAACAGCCGATGGCATTCTCCGCAGGCCGTGCAGCGGGTCAGGTCGATATACCTCGGCGCCGTGGACAGGGTGGCCGTAAAGTCTCCGGCGGCCCCTTCCAGGCCGACGACGCGGGTCAGGGTCATCAGATCGATATGACGGCTGCGATTTTCCTCGGACATGTTCGGGGAAATCGTGCAAAGATCGCAGTTGTTGGTCGGAAAAGTCCGGTCCAGATGGGTCATGAGCCCGCCGATGGCGTTGGCCGCATCGATCAGGACAACGTCGCGGCCGGCCTCGGCAAGGTCCAGGGCCGTGCGAATGCCGCCGACGCCGCCGCCGACCACCAGGACTTTATTGCGGGTCTGGAATCGTTCTGTGGTTTCCATGGCTTCCTTTTTCAGGCTGTTGGGTGAACGTTACATGCCGGCCGCGTCTAGAATCGCAGAAAGACGGTGCTCCCATCCCATGGTCTGGATGAGGACCCCCTGGGCCATCTGTTTGAGTTTGGCGATGGTTTCTCCGGCGATCTTGACGCCTTCCATCTCCCGGTCCGATGATTTGCGGATTCGCTGGATCATCTCTTCGGAGAGGTGGGCGCCGGGCTCGTTGATGGAGATGTACCGGGCCACGGCCACCGACTTGATCAGAAAAATGGTGGCAATGATCGGCACCTTCAGCGATTCGGCCTGCTTGGCAAATTCGGCGAACCGATCCACATCGAACACCGGCGGTGCCACCAGAAAGCGCGCGCCGGCCGCAACCTTTTCCCTGGCGGCCTCTATTTCGGCAGCCATGGCCTTCTCGTCGGCCGTGGGCGCCAGGCTGCAGCCGGTCACGAACTGCGGGCTTCCGTCCAGCGTAAAGCCGGCCAGGTCTTTTCCGTCCTGGAGGGTTGCGATGGCGCCGAGAAGCCCCATTTCGTCCAGGTCGTCGACCACGACCGCGTCCCTGTGGTCGCCGTTGGCCATGTCCTCGCCGGGAACCACGATCAAATTCTGGATGCCCAGCACGTGGGCGGCGAGAAGGTCCCCTTGCAGGGCCATTCGGTTTCGATCCCGTCCGTAGACGTGGATGATCGCCTCCAGGCCGTGCTGCTGGGCCAGCACGCCGCCGGCCAGGGCGCTCATTCTCATCACGCCGTTGTCCATGTCTGGGATGACTGCGGCGTCGACTCTGCCCTTGATTCGACGGGCGTCGGTCATGAACCGGGAGATGTCGACCCCCTTGGGGGTGTTCATCTCCGCCAGCACGACAAATTCTCCGGATTGTAAACGTTTTTCAAAACTCATGGGCTTCCTTTCCCTGCAACGGTTTTGTCGTCATTTTAGGCATCGGCTGAACGTCAGCCTACATTTCCGTTTCCGGGTGAAACACGTTGACCGTTTTCAAATCGTCGTTGAGATAGGTCCTTTCATTGGGCCCGAGAATTCCCAGCGAAAGGCAGATGATTGTCCACAGGTGTACCACCCCGTAATGACCGCCATAGTGCTCGCTGAGCTCGTGGATCTGGGCATGGCAGTTGTGGCAGGCCGCGACGCAATAGTCGGCCTTGGTGGCCTGGATCTGTTCGTCTTTGAGCCGGCCGTATTCGAGCCGGGCGTCCTTGTAGCCGGACTGCAGAAAGCCGCCGCCGCCGCCGCAGCAGTAGTTGTTGGAGCGGTTGGGCACCATGTCGATGAAGTTTTCCTCTCCCACCACCGACTTGACCACGAAACGCAGGTCTTCTGCGATCGGATCGCCGAAGGTTTTCCGGATGATCTGGCAGGGGTCCTGGACCGTAAATTTGATCTTCAGGTCCTTGTTCCAGTCGGAGTTGACCTTGAGCTTTCCCTCCCGGATCCACTTGGCGTAGTATTCGTAGATGCTCTTGACCTCGACGTTGTGCTCGATGTTGAACTTTTTCAGTCCTTCCAGGACTGAGAAGGTGACGTGCCCTCATTCGCTGTTGAGAAAGACCTTGCACCCCAAGTCGTCGGCATGTTTGACGGCCGTTTCGGTGATGTGCTTCCAGGATTCATCGTCGGCCAGGAACATGCAGTAGTTTTCCGCCGCCCATCCCTTGGAGCCGTAGGTCCAGTCCGCACCGACCGTGTGAAGGATTTTCCACAGGGGGAGCAGTTCGTCGGGTTCGGTCACCGGTTCTCTGGAGTTCTGGTTCACGAAGAACTCGGCCCCCTGCTTGTCGATGGGCGCCTCCATATCGGCAAATTCGGGCTGGGCCTCCCGGTATTCTTCCAGCACGTCTTCGACGACGAACTGGAAGTCTTCTTCTCCGGCACCCATGGCGCTGCAGGTGTCGTTTTTCAAGGCCATGTCGCAGGAGCCCAAAATTCCCTTGGGCCTCGTTTCCCGGGGCCAGCTCTGACGGGCGAAATAGACCAGCCGGGGGATGTCGATCTGCATGGGGCAGACATAGATGCATCGCTGGCACATGGAGCACATCCACACCCAGGGGGTGGAGGTGATTTCTTCGTCCATCCCCAAGGCCGCCATGCGAAGAAACTTTCTCGGATCCATCCCTTCCAGGCCGGTGGCCGGACATCCCGACGAACAGGCGCCGCAGGTCAGACACAGGTTCAGGTTGCCCCCGTCGGGGAGCAGTTCCTTGACCTTGTCGATGAAGGTGGAGGTTTTCTTGCCGCTGAGTCGAATCGGTTCTTCGGTCATTTGTCCTTCCTTTTCTGCTACGTAGCGGTTGCTTGGGCCCGTTTCTTCAAACGCACCCTGGAGATATCAGCCTCCCGGCCGGTAAAATCCGAAAAGACGACCTCACAGGATCCCTCCGGCAGCACCCGGAGCAGGTCGCGCTGCATTTCCGAGTCGCAGCCTAAAATTTCCACGATCTGTTCCGGTTTCATTTGCTGAAACACCAGGGACACTTTCAGCAGAGAGAAGGGCGAAATCGCCCCTCGCACATCCAATATATAGTCGGCCTTGTCCGTCACCGTGGAAACACTCCTTTTGAGATCCGGCTGGAGGAATAAGCAAAAAACGGGCCAGAGTGAAGAGCACGGCGGGTCTTATGAAAAAAATATATAAAAACAATATGATATGTATCTTCCATTTGCCATTCGGACAAAGGCCTTGCCACTGGATTGTTAAATTGTTAAAAGAATTCTCTTTTACAGGTGATAACGTAACTTTCGGGATACATGATGCCACCAAATCACCCATTTCGCTCCGATTGGAAACGAAACCCGGAAATTGAGGGATAACGAACCGAAAGAGCCGGAGAAGGCCAACGGATCCGGTGCAGAACGCGCCCTTTTCTCCGGGGGCCTGAGCGGATCCGGTGCCATCTGAACCGGTGCACCGATGATCCGATACGGAGTGCAACGCTGGAATGCTGGATCAAGAGCTGGACCGATACTGGAAGACGGTGGTCAACACCATCCACGACGGCATCATGATCGTCAACACCCAGGGGGCGATCGTTTCCGTCAACCGGGCCTTTGAACGGATCACCGGCTACCGGAACGAAGAGCTGCTGGGGCGGTCCTGCGAAATGGTCGACTGCGACGCCCGCACCTGTGCGCTGAACCCGGAAGACGGCCACTGGTGCGATCTTTTCCGGCTCGGGGAGTTGAACACCTGTAAATGCATGGTCCGCCACAAGGACGGCCGACTGATCCACGCCATCAAAAACGCCTCCCTGCTTCGGGATGCCTCAGGCCAGATCATCGGGGCCGTGGGCACCATCACCGACATTTCCGAACTGATCGAAAAGGAGTTTCAGATCGAGGCCTTCCGCCGGGAGCTCCAGTCCAAGGATGGGTTCCACGGCATCGTCGGCATCAGCCCGGCCATGCGCCAGGTCTTCGAGATGATCGAAAACGCCGCCTATTCCGACGCTCCGGTGATCATTTACGGGGAAAGCGGCACCGGAAAGGAGCTGGTCAGCCGGGCCATTCATGACATCGGCGAGCGAAGAGGCGGCCCGTTCGTTCGGGTCAACTGTGCCAGCCTCACCGAGTCGCTGCTGGAAAGCGAGTTGTTCGGCCATGTGCGCGGCGCGTTCACCGGCGCGGTCCGGGACCGCAAGGGGCGCTTTGAAAAGGCGTCGGGCGGCGACCTGTTCCTCGACGAAATCGGCGATCTGCCCATTGCCACCCAGGTCAAGCTGCTGCGGGTGCTGGAAGAAAAAGTGATCGAACGGGTCGGGGAGAGCACGCCGCATCCGGTGGATGTGCGGATCATTTCCGCCACCAACCGGGAACTGCCCCGCCTGGTGGAGGCGGGCCGATTTCGGAAGGACTTTTTTTTCAGGATCAACGTGATCCCGATTCACCTGCCCCCCTTGCGGGAACGCATCGAGGACATTCCGCTGCTGGCCGAAGCCTTTTTCAGAAAGATCCGGCTGAAAAGCGGCAAGGACATCGAGGGAATCGACAATCGAACCATGGAGGTGCTGACCCAGTACCATTGGCCCGGAAACGTCCGGGAACTGAAAAGCGCCTTCGAATACGCCTTTGTCGCCTGCCACGATTCGCTGATTCTGCCCCACCATCTGCCCCACGACATCTACCGGGGCAGGCGCCCCCTTGCACCGACCAAACGGCGCGCCTTCAACCTGAAGGAAATCGAAAAACAGGAGCTGGTCGAGGCCCTGGAAAAGGCCGAGGGAAACCAGTCCAGGGCCGCCGAACTGCTGGGCGTCTCCCGGGTGACGGTCTACAACCGGATGAAGCGTTACGGGGTCAACGCCAAACGGAAGGTCGAGGTGCGGTAGGGGCGGGCTGGTCGATTGATTGATTGGTTCATTGGCTGATTGGTGGATTGGTCCATTCGTCGATTCGTTAAATGGGGAAAACACCCCGCATCCCTATTTGCATTCATGAACTTTTTCCCTCCGGATAGACGGTTCTTCCGAATCGACCATTCAACCAATCGACCATTCAACTTTGACTGATAACGGCAAAAGAATGCCCGTGAAAAAACGAATAGATCCGCCCATGCACACCGCAGAGCATCTGCTCAACCAGACCATGGTGCGGATGTTCGGATGCGGCCGGTGTTTTTCGGCCCACATCGAAAAGAAAAAATCCAAGTGCGACTATCGCTTCGACCGCCCGCTGAAGGACGGGGAAATCGAACGAATCGAGGCGGCGGTCAATGAGAAGATCGCTGAAAACCTGCCGGTGACCGAATTTTATGAATCCCGCCAATCGGCCCGGAAGACCTTCGATCTTGACCGGCTTCCGGACGAAGCCGGCGACGGCATCCGCATCGTCTCGATTGGCGATTACGACGCCTGCCCCTGCATCGGCCACCACGTGGCTTTGACCGGCGAGATCGGCGGGTTTCGGATCACCACCACCGATTTTGCAGACGGTGTGCTTCGCATCCGGTTCAA
>CBFCZJ010000014.1:0-24636 GCA_965602445.1 uncultured Desulfobacterales bacterium
ACCCAGCTCAAAGACCGCATCGCAGCCGCGGCCCACCCCCGGGAGCTGGCAGTGGACGTCATGCTGGCGCTTCAGGAGCACGGCGGGCACTTGAGCGACGCGGCCATGGAGGAGGCAGCCGGGCTGCTGGAAATGACGCCCCTGGAGCTGGAGGAACTGGCCACTTTCTACACCTTCCTCTACCGCGAGCCGGTGGGAAAGTACGTGATCCACCTGTGCGACAGCGTGATCTGCTGGATGGACGGCTACGAATCTCTGCGGGACCACCTGTGCCGGAAGCTCGGCATCGAAATGGGCCAGACCACCGAAGACGGTCTGTTCACCCTGCTGCCGGTCTGCTGCATCGGCTACTGCGACCGATCCCCGGCCATGCTGATCAACAAGAAGGTGTACGGGCCCCTGACGGCCGAAAAGATCGACGAAATTATAGAAAATCTCAGGAATACAGGAAGGAGTCAGGAGTCAGAATCATGAACGGAATCTGTTCTTCTCCTGGCTCCTGATTCCCTAAATTGCGCATTGAAAAAACATTGAACAGCGAAAACACAAACAAATACCGCCCAGTTCTTCTCCAAAACCGGCATGCCGACCGGATCGCCACCATCGAGGAGTACCGCAACAGCGGCGGCTACGAGGGGCTGTCGAAGCTTTTGGCCGAAAATGACCCGAAAAAGGCCCGGGAGGTGCTCGTCGACGCCAACCTGCTCGGGCGCGGGGGCGCGGCGTTTCCGGCGGGCCGCAAGATGATGACCGTGCCGGAAGACGCCCCGTTTCCAAGATACGTGATCTGCAACGCCGACGAGATGGAGCCGGGCACCTTCAAGGACCGGGTTTTGATCTTCGCCGATCCGCACCAGCTCATCGAAGGGATGGTCATCGCCGGCTTCGCGGCCCAAGCTGCCGAAGGGTTCGTCTTCATCCGCCCGGAATACGAGGGCGCCGCCAAAATTCTGGAGCGGGAGGTCGAAACCGCCCGCAGCCAGGGCTTCATCGGCGAAAACATCCTGGGAAGCGGCTACGATTTTACCATCGTCGTGCACCGCAGCGGCGGCCGATACATCTGCGGAGAGGCCACCGCTCAGCTCAACGCCCTGATGGGGGTCAGGCCCAACCCCAAGCAGCCGCCCCCCTACCCCACGGTAAAGGGGTTGTGGCAGCGGCCCACGGTGGTTCAGAACGTGGAAACCCTCTGCTGCATGCCGCACATCCTCCAAAACGGATCGCAGTGGTTCAAGTCCCTGGCCCTGACCGAGAGCGGCGCCGGCACGAAGGTGTTCTGCGTCAGCGGAAGGGTCAACCGGCCAGGCTGCTACGAGCTTCCCATGGGGGTGCCGCTGAGGGAAATCATCGAAGAGCACGCGGGAGGAATCAAAGACGGCGCCCGCTTCAAGGCCTGTCTTCCGGGAGGGGCCTCCACCGCGTTCTTACCCGAGCGCCTCTACGAGATACCGATGGATTATGAATCCCTCAAAGCCGAAGGCTTCCGGCTGGGAACGGCGGCCGTCATGGTCTTCGACCACCGGGACTGCCTCGTGGATGCCACCGTCAACCTGCTCGACTTTTTCGTACGGGAGTCGTGCGGCTGGTGCACCCCCTGCCGCGACGGGCTTCCCTACATCCGGGACCTGCTCTTTCGCATCGAAAACGGCAGTGGAACCGAACAGAGCGTGGCCAAGATCGAGACCATGTGCCGGCATCTGTGGAGTTCCTACTGCGCCTTTGCCCCCGGGGCCGTCGCCCCGGTGGAGGGGCTGATGGCCGAGTTCAGGGACGAGGTGATGGCCCATGTGGAGGGTGGCGGGTGCCCGTTTAAGTAACAGTTGACTGGTCGAATAGTCGACTGGTCAAGTTGGAATAAAGTTGATTGGTTGATTCAATGAACTACCCCGCCGCAAGCAGCGGGGTATCAAATGCATAACATCTGTTCATATCGCCCCAAGGGGCGGGGAATACGACCCATAGGGATTGAATGGTCGATTGGTTTAATCGGAAAGTCAATTTTGGCGCGTCGATTGCACCAGTACCGGCAAATTCCTTCTCCGGGGTTTTCCCATTCAACGATTCGACCAATTGACCAATCGACCTGAAAAGACCTGGAAAAATCCGGAAGAGGACAGAAGATAAGGCCCATGCCCAAACTGACTATCGACGACATCCTCGTGGAAGTGCCCGAAGGGACCAAGGTGATCGACGCCGCAGCCCAGGTCGGGATACAGATTCCGCGGTTCTGCTATCACCCGGCCCTGGGCAGCGTGGGCGCCTGCCGGATGTGTGCGGTGAAGTTCGTCCAGGGTCCTTTCAAAGGGGTCCAGATGAGCTGCATGATCGACGCGGTCGACGGCATGGTGGTCTCCACCACCGATGCCGAGGCGGTCGACTTCCGCCGTCACGTGATCGAATGGCTCATGATCCACCATCCCCATGACTGCCCGGTGTGCGACGAGGGGGGCCACTGCCTGCTGCAGGACATGACCGTCTCCGGAGGCCACGGCCTTCGCCGCTACCAAGGGGAAAAAAGAACCTACCTCGACCAGGACCTGGGCCCGCTCGTCCAGCACGAGATGAACCGGTGCATTCAGTGCTACCGCTGCTCGCGCTTCTACCAGGAATACACCGGCTACCGCGACCTGGGAGTGATGGGCATCGCCTCGCGGATCTACTTCGGCCGGTTCCGGCCCGGAACGCTTCAAAGCCCGTTTGCCGGAAACCTGATCGACATTTGCCCCACCGGCGTCTACACCGACCGGCCTTCCCGGTACAAGGGCCGCAAATGGGACTACCAAAGGACCCCTTCGGTCTGCATCCACTGCTCCCTGGGGTGCCGCACCACGGTCGACGTCCGCTACCGCGAGGTGGTCCGCATCGAAGCCCGTTTCAGCCCCACGGTAAACGGACACTTCATCTGCGACCGGGGCCGCTACGGATTTTTCTACGCATCTGCACCCACCCGTCCGCGCAGGGCCCGGATCGGGGGAGCCGAAACCCGCATTTCCGACGCCTTGACCGAAGCGGTTCACCGGATCTCTGCCGTCGTCGGGCGCCACGGCACCGGCTCTGTCGCCGTCGTGGGATCGGCCCGGTCGACCCTGGAGACCCTCGCGGCCGAAGCCCGCATCTGCCGGGACGCCGGATGGCGGGGTCCCGTGCTGTTCACGGACGCTTCCGAGCGCAGCGCGGCAACGCTTGCCGCCGGCCGACTGACGCCGGAGCTGGCCGTGAACCTCGAGGCCCTCCAGCATGCCGACCTGATCCTGGCGGCCGGCGTCGATCCGGTCAACGAGGCGCCGATGCTGGCCCTGGCGATGCGCCAGGCCGCTCGAAAGGGCGCCCACATCGAGGTGATCGATCCACGGCCGGTGTTTCTGCCCATGGAATATGTCCACCGTCCCACGGCGGCCGGCGACATCGCACAAACCCTGAGCCGGCTTGCAAACGAAGGAGACGACGGCGGCGGCGGGCTTCGGCCCCTTATGGATCTCCTGGCCCGGTGCCGGCGTCCGGCAGTGGCGGTCGGGGCCACCGGCCTGTTTTCCGAAAGGTCGGTGCAAGCGGCGGCAGACCTTTGCCATGCCCTCGACCGGCAGGGAAAGGAGGCGGCCCTGTTTCCCGTCATGACCGGTGCAAACACCTTTGCCGCCTGCCGGCTGGCGGCAGACCCCGGCGATCTGGAAACCCTGCTGCCACAGATCGAAAGGGGCGGCGTACGCGCCCTTTTGGTGGTGGAAAACGATCTTCTTTCCACGGTTCCGGATGCAGGCCGGTTCGCAGACGCACTGGCCGGACTCGACCTGCTGGTGGTGCTCGACTGCCTCGACAGTGAAACGGCCCGCGCCGCCCAGTTGTTTTTCCCGACGCAGACCGTTTTCGAAACCGGCGGCACCTTCGTCAACAACGAGGGAAGAATCCAGCAGGCACGGCCGGCATTTGCCGGGGGCACCCCAATCGCCCAGACCGGCGGGGGAAGCCATCCGCCGCGGCTGTTCCGAACCGACATCCCGGGCGCCGAACCGTTTCCCGCCGGCCGGGTCCTGGTCGATCTCACGGCGGCCCTGAACGGGGAAAAAAGGGGGGGGCCCCTGGGCGCCGCAGCCCTTGAAAACGACCTGGCGCAGCTGGCGCCGGAGTTTGCCGGATTCGACCCGGTCGAAGCAGGCGGAGAGCGCGGCGCCTGGGCAAGACTGCCGCTGCAGATTCAGACACCTGCCCCTCCCCCCGGGCAGGAAGGGGACAAGCCGGCCGGCAAAGGAGAGCTTCTGCTGGTGGAAGCCGTCTTCGGCACCGAAGCGCTGTCGCGCACGGCCCCCTGGCTTCAGAAACTGGAAGCCGAGCCTGTGCTGCTCATGCATCCTGAGGAGGCCGCACGCCGAAACCTGAAAGACGGCGACCGCTGCGAGCTTGCCACAGATGCCGGAATGCTCACCGTGCCGGTGCAGGTCTCTGAAAAAACGGCGCCGGCCACCTTCGTGCTTCCCCGCAGCCGAAGGCATCGCTGGCAGATCTTTCCCCGGCTTCGCACCGGCCTCGATACCATTCGCATCCGCAAATCCGACGGGGAGGTGCCATGATCGACTGGGTCCTCGGATTTGTCGTGCTGCTGGTCAAGATGGGCGTGGTACTGGGCTGTCTGCTCTTTATCGCCGCCTACCTGGTCTGGGCCGAGCGCAAGCTGCTCGGGCGCCTGCAGGTCCGGCTGGGGCCCAACCGGGCCGGAATATTCGGCCTGTTGCAGCCGATCGCCGATGCGATCAAGATGATGGCAAAAGAAGACATCGTCCCGGACCAGGCCGACCGGATCCTTTTTTTGCTGGCCCCGGCGGTGGTGACGGCCACCGCGCTGCTGTTGTTCGCCGTGGTGCCCTTCGGATCGCAGATCACCGTCATGGGCAGGCCGGTTCCGCTGGTCATCTCCGATATCAACGTGGGGCTTCTCTTTGTCTTTGCCCTGTCTTCTCTGGGCGTCTACGGCGTGGCCCTGGGAGGCTGGGCCTCCAACAGCAAGTTCGCCCTGCTGGGCGGAATCCGGGGCGCCGCCCAGATGATCAGCTACGAACTGGCCCTGGGTCTTTCCCTGGTGCCGGTGGTGATGCTGGCCGGCTCCTTCAGTCTGGTCGACATCGTCGACGCCCAGGCGCGGGTCCCGTTCGTCCTGGTCCAGCCGGTTTCGTTCATGATTTTCATCATCGCCGCCATGGCCGAAAGCAAGCGGATCCCCTTCGACCTGCCGGAGGCGGAAAACGAACTGGGCGCCGGCTACAGCACCGAATACAGCGGCATGCGCTTCGGCATGTTTTTCATCGGCGAATACGTGCACATGCAGGTGCTCGGCGCCCTTCTGGCGGTGTTTTTTCTCGGCGGCTGGCGCGGGCCTTTTCTTCCGGGCCCGATCTGGCTCCTGCTCAAGGCCCTTGCCGTCTCCCTGGTCATGATCTGGATCCGGGCCACGCTGCCCCGGTTTCGATACGACCAGCTCATGGAAATCGGTTGGAAAGTCCTGATTCCGGTGTCCCTGGTCAACATCCTGGCCACCGGGGCCTTGTTGATGTTGTTTTAACGAAGGTTCCAAGGTCCCATATTCGAGGTTCCAGGTTCAACGTTCCGGGTTCAAAGGTTCGATGAGGAAAAATCAGAAATTTACGGAACCAAACATGATGGAAACCCAAAACCCGGATCCCCGGAACCCTGAACTCCGAACCGCTGAACCCTGAACCTCTGAACCCTGAACCTCTGAACCCTGAACCCGCTAAAAGGAAACCCCAAATGGCGGACGAAATACCGGCAAAACCCTACGAAAAGCGGCTTGCGCCCGAGCCGCCGGACAGCCTGTGGGACGCGGTAAGAGCTGTTGCGGCAGGGTTTTCCGTCACCCTCCGCCATCTGTTCCGGCGGCCGATCACCGAACAGTACCCGGAAGAAAAGCGGCGTCTTCCGGAAAGAAGCCGGGCCCGGATCGTGCTCACCGTGGATCCGGACGGAGACGAGCGCTGCGTGGCCTGCTACCTTTGCTCGGCCGTATGCCCGGTCAGCTGCATTTCCATGCAGTCCGCCGAGCGAAGCGACGGCCGCCGGTATGCCGAATGGTTTCGGATCAATTTCGGCCGGTGCATCTACTGCGGCCTCTGTGAGGAGGCCTGCCCGACCTCGGCCATCCAGCTCACCCCGGAGTTCGACCACTGCCGGCGCGATATCCTGAGCATGGTGTTTGAAAAAGAAGACCTGCTGGTGAACCACACCGGCAAGGACGGGGAATACAATTTCTATCGACACGCCGGGGTGGCGCCCCGCCCCGAGGAAAAAGGGACCCATATCAAGGAAAGGCCGCCGGTGGACGTAAAGACGAACCTGCCGTAGCATGGTTGATTGGGTAATTCGTTGATTGGTCGAATCGTTTATCGGCAAAACCGGAATGAGATCACCGCAGGCATTCATCATGCAGGCAATGAAAATTCCGAAAATATTTTACCGACTTGACCATTTACCCATTTAACCAATCAACCACAGGCGGAAACGAGCACCAAAAATGACCATATACAGCGCCATATTCTACCTGCTTGCCGCCGTGATCGTGGCGACCACCGCCCTGGCGATCACGCGGCGCAACATGGTCCATGCGGTGGTCTACCTGGTGGTCTCCTTCTTCGGCAGCGCCCTGCTCTTTTACCTGCTGGGCGCTCCGTTTCTGGCCGCCCTGGAGGTGATCATCTATGCCGGGGCGATCATGGTGCTTTTCTTGTTCATCGTCATGATGCTGAGAATCGAAGAATCCAAGCGGCAGCTCTTTCCCCTGCGCCAGTGGATTCCGGCGGCGGTCATCTGCGTGGGGTATCTGGCGGTGCTGGCGGCGATGATTTCCGGAATCGAGGCGGACCGCCCCGTGCAAATCGCCGTGGCCCTCCCGGCGGCATTTTCAGTCTGGGTGTTCCGTCAGGGGTGGCTCGTGGTGGAGGTCGCCTCCATGCTCCTTCTGGTGACCCTGGTCGGCGCACTTGTCATCGGCCGGCCGGTCAAACCCGACGAAACGGCCGACAAATGATCGTACCCTACAGCCATATCCTGGCCCTGGCCGGCATCGTGTTTCTCCTGGGAATGATCTGCACGGTGACCCGCAGAAACCTGATCCTGATGCTGCTGGGGCTGGAAATCATGCTCAACGCCGCCGCCATCGCCCTGGTGGGAGCATCGCTTCGCTGGATGGCGATGGACGGTCAGGCCATGGCCCTGTTCATCGTGGTCGTGGCGGCAGGAGAGGTGTCCCTCGGCCTTGCCCTGATCGTCTGCGTCCACCGCAGCACCGGGTCGGTCGATCCGGCCCTGGAAAACCGTTCGGCACCGGAGAATCCTTCGGCATGACGACAATTGCTTTGATGACAGACGCGAATCTTGCAGCAGCCGCAGTAAGCTGCGCGGTCCCGCTGCTGGCTTTCGGGCTGGTCATGGTCGCCACGCGCCGGCACCCCCGCCTGTCTGCCGGCATTTCGATCGCGGCGGTCTCGCTGTCCCTGCTCGGAGCGGTCTTCCTGCTGGCGTCAAACTGGCATGCGCCCGCGCCGCAGGTCTGGTCGGCCGCATGGCTCGTCTCCGATGCGGTGCAGATTCCGCTGGGCGTGCTTCTGGATCCGGTCAGTCTGCTGATGATGACCGTCGTTGCGGCCATCTGCTTGCTGGTTCAGATCTATTCCCTCGGTTACATGGCCGGGGATCCGGGGTTTTCCCGCTACTACGCATTTATGTCCCTGTTTGCCTGGGCCATGCTCAGCCTGACCCTGTCCTCGTCCCTGTTCCAGCTGTATGTCTTCTGGGAGCTGGTGGGCCTGGCCTCCTATCTGCTCATCGGATTCTGGTTCGAAAAGTTCTCCGCCAGCCAGGCCGGCAAAAAGGCGTTCGTCATGACCCGGTTAGGGGACGTGGCGTTCATGCTGGGGCTTTTCGTGCTGCTCGTGGGGGCGGGCACCCTGGATGTGACGGCCGTCAACGGCAAAGCCGCCGCACAGATGGATCCGGCCGCGCTCACCCTGGCGGCGCTGCTCATTTTCGGCGGGATCGTCGGCAAAAGCGCCCAGTTTCCGCTGCTCACCTGGCTGCCGGACGCCATGGAAGGCCCCACACCGGTCAGCGCATTGCTTCATTCGGCCACCATGGTGGCCGCCGGGGTATTTCTGTTTGCGCGGCTGTTTCCATTCTTCAGCCAGTCTCCGGCGGCCATGAGCGTGTTTCTGGCCATCGGCACGGTGAGCATGCTCCTTTCCTCGACCATGGCCATGGTGAGCCGGGACATCAAGCAGGTCTGGGCCTACTCGACCGTTAGCCAGCTCGGGTTCATGATCATGGGCCTTGCCGCCGGAAGCTATTTTGCCGGGGTGTTTCACCTGACCACCCATGCCGGCTTCAAGGCCCTGCTTTTTCTGTGTTCCGGGGTGGTGATTCACGCCCTGGGCACCAACGACATGTTCGAAATCGCCCGGAAAAACGGCCGCCGCCTGAAGCTGGCCATGGTCTGCATGACCCTGGCCGCAGCGGCGCTTTCCGGAATCCCGCCCCTGTCGGGCTTTTTCAGCAAGGAGTCGATCCTGGTGGCGCTGGCGGGGCTCGACAATCCGATATGGTTCGCAGCGGGACTGCTGGGGGTGTTTTTGACCGCCTACTATGCATTCCGGCTCATTTTCATCATCCTTTTTCCGCGGTCGGAACTTGCGGAACCGGAAGCGGAGCACGGCATAGGCACGGCCATGGGAAGCGCCCTGGTGATCCTTGCCGCGGCCACGCTGGGTCTCGGTTTTGCCGAAGCCCCCCTGGCCCGGTTTCTGTCCGGGGATCCGGCCGCCGCCCACGCCGGACCCCACCTGCCGTGGCTTCCCTACGCCGGCATCGGGCTGGCGGCAGGCGGGCTTCTGCTGGCCTGGTTCGAGTTCGGCCGGCCGGCGGCCGATCAAAAAGGGTTCGTCGAAAGGGTGCCGGCGCTGGAGGCCCTTTTTGCCAACCGATGGTACATCGACGCCTTTTATGCCCGGATGGTCTCCCGGCTGGTCGACCGCGGCGTGGCATGGCTGTGCGCCAAGACCGATCAGCGCGTAATCGACGCCGGCCTCGACGCGGCAAGCCGAAACCTTATCCGGTCCTCTGGCGTGCTGTCGACCCTCCAATCCGGAATGATCCAGCACCGGCTGCTGGTGCTGTTTGCCGTGGTGGTCATGCTGGGCCTTTATTTCATTGCATAGGGAGATTTGATGCCGACGGTCTATGCCGACATACCCATTCTTTCCGGCATCCTGCTGGTCTGCCTGGCCGGGCTTTTCCTGATTCTGGCGACACCGGCAGAGAAGGCTGCGCGGATCAAGAAGATCAGTGCGGTCAGCTCCGGTCTGACCCTGGCTGCGGCGGTATACCTCTTTTTCGCCTACGACCGGGGGATCGGCGGAATGCAGTTCGCCGAGAAAATCCCCTGGATTCCGTCGCTGGGCATCTCGTATTTCAACGCGGTGGACGGTTTCAGCCTGCCGATGCTGCTGCTGACCGGAATCGTCTTTTTCACCGGCGTTTTGACCATGTGGGAACTCACCGAACGGGTCAAGGAGTTCTTCGCGCTGGTGTTTCTTCTGGTGCTGGGCGTCTACGGGCTTTTCATGAGTCTGGATCTTTTCTTCATCTTCGTCTGGTATGACGTTTCTCTGTTTCCGATGTACCTGCTCATCGCCGTGTGGGGATCGACCCGGAAAGAGTACGGGGCCATGAAGCTGACCCTGTACCTGCTGGCCGGAAGCGCCCTGATCCTGCCGGCCCTGCTGTATCTGGTCTTCGTCTCGGGCCTCAACACCTTCGACCTGCTGCAGTTGATGGCCCCCGGAACCTTTACCCCCGCCCAGCAGCGCTTTGCCTTTCTCCTGTTTTACATCGGATTCGGAATCCTGGCCGGCGTATGGCCGTTGCACACCTGGTCGCCGGTGGGCCACGTGGCCGCCCCTACGGCAGTGAGCATGATCCATGCCGGCGTGCTGATGAAAATCGGCGCCTTCGGCGTGCTGCGGGTGGGGATCTTCCTGTGTCCGGAGGGCTGGCGGCACTGGGCCGAACTCATGGCGCTGCTGGCCACGGTGGGGATCGTCTACGGCGTGTTTGCCGGGCTTCGTCAGACCGACCTGAAGTACGTCATCGGCTATTCCAGCGTCTCTCACATGGGAATCGTGGGCCTCGGTCTGTCCACGGTCACGGTCGACGGCCTCAACGGGGCGGTCTACCAGATGTTCGCCCACGGCATCATGACGGCCCTGTTCTTTTCCGCGGTCGGATACATCTACGACAAGACCCACACCAAGGCCATCGCAGAGCTGGGCGGCCTGAGCAGGACCATGCCCAGGGCGTCCGCCTATTTCATCGTGGCGGCGCTCACCGGGGTGGGCGTGCCGTGCCTGGCCAGCTTCTGGGGCGAACTGGTGGTGTTCATCTCCTCGTTCAAGGTCTATCCGCTCTACGGAACGCTGGCGGTGGCCGCACTGGCCGTGGGGGCCCTGTTTATCCTGCGGGTGGTGCAGAAAACCTGCTACGGCCCGGAAAACGAAAAATGGGCGAATCTGCCGGACGTGTCCCCCGGCCTGGCCGTTCCGCGGATGATCCTGGTTTCGGTGATCGTGCTGTTCGGACTGTTTCCGTCTTTGCTGTTTGACCTGATTCGAACCGCATCGATGCCCCTGATGGCGGGGTTGCCATGACGAACTGGCCCGCTTTTACACCCGAGATATACTACGTGGCGGTGGCGGCCGTCTTTCTGGTCCTGTCCATGGTCCGCGCAGATCACCGGCGGGACTATCAGACCGCCGTGGTCCTGTCCGCCCTGGGGGTGGGAATCACCCTGGCCTCGACGGGCATCACGGCCGACCTGTTTTTCGGATCCTACCGGGTGGACATCTTTTCCCAGGTGTTCAAGGTTCTTCTGGCCTGCGGCTTTTTCCTGGTGGTAGTGCTGTGCAGCGAGCTTTCGGGCGTGGAGCGCCGCCTGCACCCGGAGTTTTACCTGCTGCTCACCACTTCCACCCTGGCGCTGATGCTGCTGGTGAGCAGCGTTCATCTGCTGACCGTCTACGTGTCCCTGGAGCTTTCCAGCTACAGCCTGTACGTGCTGGTCTACCTGCGGAAAAACCAACCGCAAAGGGAGCGGACCGTCGTCCACTATTTTCTGATCGGCGCGTCGGCCTCGGCCGTGATGGTCTTCGGCATCGCCCTGCTCTACGGCAGCACCCGCACCATGTACTTGGCCGAAATGGCCCGGATTCTGCCGGCGGTGATTTCGCAGCCCGCAGCGGCCGTCGGCTTTGTCATGACCCTTGCCGGTTTCTTCTTCAAACTGGCCGTGTTTCCCTTCCACTTCTGGGCCCCCGGCGTCTATGAAGGCTCCGCAAACCAACTGACCGCCTACATCGCCACCGCCTCGAAGGTTGCCGCCATCGCCCTTCTGGTCAGATTGACGGCCCTTGGCGATGCCAGCGCGCCCCTGGCCCATGCGCTGGTCATGCTGTCGATCGTCACCATGACCGTGGGAAACGTGTCGGCCATCGTCCAGAAGGACCTCAAACGCCTGCTGGCCTATTCAAGCGTCGCCCACGCCGGCTACGTGCTGATCGGCGTGCTGAGCATGAACCCGGCGGGATATGCCGCCGCCATTTTCTACAGCGCCACGCTGCTGACCCTCAAATTCACCTGTTTCATGGTGGTCGTCAGGGTGGCTGCAGACGGGGCCAACATCACCGTCGAGCAGCTGGCCGGGCTGCACCGGCGAAGCCCGGTTCTGGCCCTGGCCCTGATGCTGGCGCTATTCGGTCTTTGCGGCATTCCGCCCACCATCGGCTTCGTCGGAAAACTTCTGGTGTTTACCGCGGCAATGGAAAGAGGGTATTTCACCCTGGTGTTGATCGCCATGATCAACGTGGTCATCTCGCTGTACTACTACCTTCTGGTCCTCAAGGCCGCCTA
This sequence comes from uncultured Desulfobacterales bacterium, assembly GCA_965602445.1. Taxonomy (GTDB): domain Bacteria; phylum Desulfobacterota; class Desulfobacteria; order Desulfobacterales; family CAFBRK01; genus JAIPEL01. Next base: position 11,959 of record CBFCZJ010000014.1, read on the forward strand.
CCTCACCGAACCGGCCCCGGATCTTCCTCCGCTGGCAGTAACCGTCGGCGACAAGGTCCTGGCCGGCGCGCTGATCGTCGTCATCACCGTTTTCGGCTTCTATCCCGCCCCCCTGATCCAGATTGCGCGGTCGGCTGCGGCCGTCTTGCTCTGAAACACAAACGCCGCGGGCGGTTTGGATCGACACTGCCCGCGGCGGTTGCGCTTCATATCACCACATGATCCAGGGGCTTTACGTAGCCGGCGATGGAAACCCCGCTGCAGTTGGCCAGGTGGCCCCAGCAGCAGTCATATGCGCGGGCGAGTTCCCTGGTGCCCAGGTAGAACCGGATCACCTTTTCTCCTTTTCGCAGTCCCCGAAAGGCCTCGGTGGCTTTGGCCGAGAAGCGAAGGCCCCGCTGGGTGCTCAACTCGACCTGGCCGTTTAGCTGAAGCCAGTGGTGCACCGCGGAAAAGCCGTTTCTCAGCGCCATGTTTCCCTCGTGCGGTTCGCCCATTTTTCACTCCCGGAGTCGATGCATTTTTCATGCCTGTGCACGACAGCGCAGGGGGTTGCTCGGACTCTCTCCTGCCTTGTTCCACGACCGGCACAACCTGAATACAATCCATAAGGCAGCGGTATTATCCTTTATTGCCGGCCGATTGTCAAAACCACGGCCGGCGGCGCCATTTTTGTCGCCGTGATTTTGACAATGCCTCCGCTTCGGGGTAGAATTGATCTCTTCAAATACTGCACCCGGTTGAAACACCCTAATGAATCTCTCTTTTCAAAAGGAACCTGTCATGAAAGAGACGACCTACCTGCAGGAAAACAAGCGGCTCATGGAGTTTTTGAAGTCGGTGCCGGTCTTTGAACCGTTCGACCAGAATGAAATCAACAGCCTCGTCAAGATCAGCAAGCTGAAGATGTACCAAGACGGCGAATGCATCCTCCAAGAGGGCAGCGCCGACACCTGGCTCTATTTTCTCGTCCAGGGGACGGTCCGAATCATCAAGGGAGACCAGGAGATCACGGTCCTGAGGCGCCGGGGGGACATCTTCGGAGAAATGGGCGTCATCGCCGTGGCCCCGCGGTCGGCATCGGCCTATGCGGTCGGCAGCACCATCTGCCTGTCCACCGATTTTTCCAGAATCGAAAGCTTCCACAAGGAGGACAAGGTGTTGATGGGGTACGTCCTTTATCGGATTTTTTCCGAGATCCTCGTCCTCCGCTTAAAGGAAACCACCAATGAACTGATGAAAATCAAGGGAAAAGCCGGCTTGAAGTTCTGGTGATACAATCGCAAAACGATTTTATTCGATTCCGGAAAGAGCCTTGGGTTTCAGGCCGGGGAGGTGGCAAATGGCGGCGGCACCCGGATGTGCAGACGCCGGCCCTTCTGCTGCAGAACGGCTGCTGGAAGTCGACAGGCGTTGGGTTTCGACGAACCGGACGCTCCTTGCCTGGCTGGAGAATAGACGGCCGTCTCTCTCGCTCGCACTGCAAATCGCTTCATCGCTCCAGGAGCGCATCGAAGCGCTTTTTCCTCTCATGGATGATCTTTGCCGGGCCGCCTGCCCCTGGTGTCCGGACCCGTGCTGTATCGTGACCCGGGTCTGGTTCGACTTTCGCGACCTTCTGTTCTTCCACCTCATCGCCGCACCGGTCCCCCCGGGCCCCATCGGTCGCAAAGGCAGCGCCTGCCGCTATCTTTCGGCCCACGGATGCCGCCTGCCCCGGCTGCTGCGTCCCTGGGCCTGCTCCCAGTACATCTGCGCCACCCAGAGGCGCTTCTTCGCCAAAACCAAAGGGGAGGCCAGGGTGCATGCCTTGGACGCCGAAATCACCGAGATCGCCCTGATGCGATTCGCCATGGAAGAGGCGGTGCAAGAGACCCTGAGACAGTGACTGAAATCTGCCCCAGGATAATCTTGAATTTTGAATCTGGAATCAGCTTTGCCGGCGGCGGGGCTGACCTCAGCCTCCGAAGGCAATCACCTCGATTTCCACGTCCAGCCCGTCGTCGATGCCGGACACGGCCACGCAGTTTCGCGCCGGGGGGTTTTCGGGGAAAAATTCCAGGTAGGCGGCATTCATTTCCGGTTTGATCGACATCGAGGAGATGTAGACGTCGGCCCGAACGACCCTGTCGAGGCCCGAACCGGCGGCCTTGAGAATGGTGTCGATATTGGAAAGAATGAGCCGGGTCTGTTCGGCCACGGTGCCGTGGACGGATTTGTTGGTATCGGGATCTTCGGCAGTCTGTCCGGCAACGAAGATCAGGTCTCCCAGGCGGATGGCCTGGGAATACGGCCCCGGCTCCGGGGCCTTGTCGGTGTAGATCACTTCCTTTTCCATTCCGGTTTCCTCCTGAGCTTGCTTCACCGCAGAGATTTGAAATGCCTAAAATGCCTAAAATGAGCTTAAATGCCTAAAATTTTGGCATCTCCGATATTCGGGGCAGGACCGAGCGGGCTCTATTTACAAAAGAGCTGCTGGGGAAATTCGATGAACTTTTCGCACCCGTCTTCGGTGACCAGCACCGGTTCGCTGCACTCGAACCCGTAAGTATCCAGCCAGATCCCAGGCATGAAATGCAGGGTCATTCCCGGCGCAAGAACCGTCTTGTCGCCGGGCCGGAGGCTGATGGTATGCTCACCCCAGTCGGGCACGTAGTTCAGACCGTAGGAGTAGCCGACCCGGGAGGGCTTGACGACCCCGCTCTTTGCAATCGCCTCGCGCCAGTGCCTCTCGACTTCTTCGGCCGTCACCCCCGGGCCGATGCGCCGCAGGGTTTGCTTCAACCCCCGGACCACCCCTTCTGCGGTGCTTCTAAGATCCGCCGGCGGCTCTCCCAGGTAGACCGTTCTGGAAAGCGGCGCGTGGTAGCGGTGACGCGCTCCGGAAAGCTCCAGCAGCACCACGTCGTTTTGTTGGTACCGCCGATCCGGATCGAAGGTCAAATGAGCGGTCGATGTTCTTTCGGCAGAGGGCATGATCGGAAAGATGGCCGGCGACGAACCGCCGAATTCCTCGGTGCCGGCGATCTGGGCGGCGCAGACCCGGGCGGCCGCCTCTTTTTCCGGTGTGCCCACCGAGATGCCTTCTATGGCCGTGGTCATCACCTTTTCACAGATCCGCGCCGCCTCTCGCATGACGGCGATCTCCGCAGGGGACTTGACCGCCCGGACCCAGTTGACGAGGTTGGTGCCGTCCATCAACCGCGCATGGGAAAGCTCCTCGGCCAGGGTGAGATACATCCGGGCGTTGAACCAGTACCCGTCCATCTCCACGGCAAGCCGCCTCCGGCCCCACCCCTTTTGCCGCAGCAGGTCCGAAACCCAGCGCATGGTGTGGGTGTAGCGCGATTGGACGTATTCATCCGGATATCCGAAAATGTCTTCCTCGGGCAGCCAGGTGGTCAGCCTCGCGCCGTTTAAGTCCTGCTGCCGTCCGAACCAGAGGGGATGTTCCGCCGCCAGGGAGACGAGCACCCCCTGATGCACGTAAAAGGACCAGCCGTCGTACCCGGTCAGGTAGTTCATGTTGGCCGGATCGGTCACCAAAAGCAGCTCGATCCCCTGCCGGTCCATCTGCTCCTTTGTCTTGCGGACCCGGCTACGGTATTCTTCTTGTGAAAAAATGCCTCGATTTTTCATCTATTCATCCCAACCCGTGTTTGAGACGATACTTCCCGAAAATCCGAAGCACGAAATCCGAAACAAATTCGAATACGGCAACGGATGCTAATTGCTCTCCGCCCACTCCTTGTCCTTCAACACCGCCTCCAGCACCTCCTGGGCCCCTTCTCCGCCCATCTGAAGAAATTTCCGCCGCAGGGGCTCGGCTCTTTGGCGAAACGCCTCGATCTCTTCTTCGCTCAGCTCGATGTACTTCATGGACGGCTTGGCTTTCATGATCATGTCAAACCGCTCTTGGTTCAGCTTCGGCTCGAAATCGAAGATGAACTCGTTGGCCTCCTCCACGGCCTCGTCGACGGCGGCCCGGACCTCCTGGGGCAGTTTTTCGACAAAGGCATGGTTGGCGACAAAGGTGGCGATGAACGGAAGCTGGTTGGCCTTGATCATGTAGTCCTGGACCTCGTAGAACTTCATCTCCTGGATCGCGAAAAACGGCTGGCATTCCGCGTCGAGTTTTCCCATTTCCAGGTCCATGTAGATCTGGCTGTAGGGAACGGTGGTCACGTAGGCACCGTACATCCGGTAGGCGGTGATCAGAAACGGCGAGGACATCACCCGGAAGTTCACCCCTGCAAAATCGGCGGGTTTGCGCAGCGGCTTGTTCGCCGTCCAGATCTGCCACCCTTCCTGGATGATGGAAAGAAGCGCCAACCGGTGTTTCCTGTAGTATTTACCCAGCGTCTTGTAGGTGTTCGGCCCCTTGCGGAGGATCTTTTCCAGCAGCGCAGAGTCGGTCGGAAACAGGTAATGGATGGAAAAGACCTGCACCTCGGCAATGGTGGACCCCAGGTGGCCCGGCGACTGGAAGGCGAACTGGACATCGCCTTCCTGCAGCAGCCGGGTGATTTCGTCTGAAGTGCCCAACTCACCGTAAAAATGGATATTGCAGCGGATCTGGCCCTTCGATTTTTGTTCGATCGTCTCGACGAATTTTTTGGCATATTCGTGCTGCATGCTGCCTTCGATTTCTTCGAGTGCGATCTGCCACAGGTATTTGACGGCGCCGGCTTCGATGGGAAATCCGATCAACAGCGCCAGCACGATCAGCAATGCAAGCAACTTTCCGCTGCACTTCATGGGTTTTCTCCTCTCGCGTCGATCAACCAGAAGGATTCGGCCGGGGCATAACAAGGACCTGCAAAGATTCAGCCGCGGCCTCGTCGGGCACCCAGCCGGCTTTCAAGGATTCGGACATATTGCCCCGGGTCGATGCTGCTGCCCGAAAGCAGGGCCACGACCTTTTTCCCGGAAACATCCATCATCCGGTTTTCCAGCGCGGCAACGCCTACGGCAGCGGCGCCTTCGGCAACAAGACGATGGCGCAAAAAGACGGTGAACATGGCGTCTTTGATCTTCTCTTCCCCGATTTTCAGATGCTCGTCCACATATCGGTCCACCAGGGCAAGGGTGTAGCGGTTGTCGGCGCCGATGCCGCCCAAAAGCGAGTCGGCGATCGAATCTTTTTCTTTTACCGGCACCGGCCTGCCGGCCTTCAGGCTTTCGATCATGGCCGGAGACCGGGTCAGCGAAAGACCCACGACATGGATCCCCGGGTGGATCGACTTGGCGGCCATGGCGATGCCGGCGAGCAGTCCGCCGCCGGAAAGCTGGATCATCAAAATATCGACGTCTGGAATTTCGGAAAGAATCTCCAGGGCGATGGTCCCCTGACCGGCGATAATCATCGGATCGTCGAAGGGGACCACCGGCACGAGATCTCTTTCCGCCATGAGGCGGCGGTAGTTTTCCTCGGCCTCGTCCTGGGATTTGCCCTTGATGGAGACTTCGGCCCCCAGCTTCCGGATCGCTTCGGCCCGGTAGGCGGCGACATGCTCCGAAAGACAGACCACGGCCCGGATCCCGGTTTTTCCCGCCACATAGGCCACGGCCCGGCCGTGGTTTCCGGTGGAAAAGGTGATCACCCCTTTTTTCTTTTCTTCTTTGCTCAGGTTCAGGATTTTGTTGGCGGCGCCGCGGACCTTGAATGCGCCGGTGTTCTGCAGGCACTCCAGCTTCAGGTGAACCGACCGCGCGCCGGCCGATTCGGCCAGCTCGGGCGAAGGGACCAGCGGCGTGTTGACGATCATGGAACGGATCGTTCGCTGGGCGCGGTATACATCGAACAACGTCGGCAAAGAGGTCATGAGACCTCCTGTCCAGCACATGTTGATCTTAGATGGGCTATTCTTTGCATTTTCCGTTTTGCCCCCGTTCCGGCATCTCCGGCAAAAGTGACGTGCCCCCTATTGGCCTTGCGTCTGGCACTCCTCTCTTTCACTTCTTTTATGCGGAGCAGCCCCAAAAATCGCGCAGCGATTTCATTTATCCGCCCATGGCCAGGTTCGGCAAAAACAGCGCGATCTGCGGAAACACCACCAGGATCACCGTGGCCAGGATCAGGATCAGCAAAAACGGCAGCGAATGGCCGATGACCTCCAGGTAGGGCCGCCGGAATATGAGCTGAGCGGTGAAGATGTCGCAGCCGAACGGCGGGGTGGCCGAACCGATGGCGGCCTGCAGGGTCACCAGAGTTCCCAGCAAGATGGGGTCCACACCGGCGCTGACCACATACGGCTGAAAGATCGGGCTCAGGATGAAAATGGCCACGATCGGATCGACGAACATACAGGCGACGAAGTAGACCACCACGACGATCAAAATCACCCGCAGCATGGAAGGATCGGTGCCGAACAGCGGCGGCAGGACCTCCTGCGGGATCTGCATGAAGCCGATCATCCAGGAAAAGGCCTGACCGGCGCCGACCAGGATGAAAACCACGCCGGTGATCACCCCGGTCTGCAAAAAAGAATCGACGATCCGCTCGAATGTCAGGCTCCGATAAATGACGGTTTCCAGAAAAAGCGCGTAGAAAACGGAGGCGGACGCCGCTTCCGTGGGGCTGAAAAACCCGGCGTAGATGCCGCCGACGATGATCACCGGAAACCCCATGACCGGAAGCCCGTCTTTGATCGCGGTCATCCGCTCGGCCCAGGTCTCCTTGGGCAGCACCCCGACCTTCTTGATCTTCGAGTAGACAAAGCAGTAGGCGGAAAACATCACCAGAATCAACAGTCCCGGAAAGATGCCGGATAGAAACAGCATCCCGATGGAGGTGCTGGTGGCCACTCCGTAGACGATAAACCCGATGCTGGGCGGAATCAGAAACGCGATGTCGCTGGAGTTGACGATCAGCCCCAGGGTAAAGGAGCTCTTGTAGCCCGCCTCCAGGAGCATCGGGCGCATGGTGCCGCCGATGGCCGCCACGGTGGCCTGGGTCGATCCGGACACCGCCCCGAACAGCGTGCAGCTGGCGTTGGTGGTGATCGGAAGCCCTCCGGGCAGGTGCCCGACAAAGGACTTGATCATCCGGATCAGGCGGCCGGCCGACTCTCCGCCGGTGATGATGCTGGCCGACAGGATGAACATCGGCACGCACACCAGGGCCGGGGGCGTCACCCCGGTGATCACCTGCTGGACCATGGTGGTGACCAGCTTCGGGGCGAAATCGGGCATGTAGACATACACGTACAGGATCAGGGAGCCCAGGAGAGTCACCATGAATGGAAACCCGAACAGGAGCATGGAGCCAAGGCTGATTCCAAATAACGTCATAGCTGCACCCCCCCGACCTCTTCATCTTCGTATTCGCTCTGCTGGTCCGGCGACTGCCAGGGATCTTTTTCGATGAGGTTCTTGATGATGGTCCGGATGTACTGGATCGTCGCCAGGCCGAATCCGATCGGGATGATCACGTAGAAAGTCCAAGAGGGCATCCGCAGGGCCGGCGTCACATGTCCCCTGTTCATGGCGTTGAGGAGATACTGGTAGGAGAACCAGGTCATGATTCCCATCACCACGGCGCTGACCGCACAGATGATGATCAGAAAGACCTTCTCCATTTTCGGAGGCATGGCGTCCAAAAACGCCCCCATCCGGATGTGCCGCGCCTTTCGAACCCCGTAGCTGACGCCGGTGAAGGTGGTGAGCATCACGAGAAACTTGGACACCTCCTCGGCAAAGTAGATGCTCTGGAAAAAGGTTCGGGCGAACACGTTGACCATCAACAGTACCGCCAGGGCCGCCACGCAAGATACCAGGATCGACACTTCCATGGCATTGACGACCTTTCCCAGATACCGATTGAACAGTCTCAGCTTGCTCGGTTTTTTTTCGTTCCCGCTTTGCTCTCCCATCTTTTTCTCCTCGCCGGGCAGGAGGTTTTTCTCCGCACAGCGGCTGCCGAAGTATTCCTGCCGGAGGACCCAGTATTTGCAAATTTCGAAGCACGAAATCCGAAATTCGAAACAAATCCGAATGACCGAATCTCGAATGACCGAAACGGCGGTATCGCCGACTTCATCCGATTTGTCGGATTCTTCGTTTCTGTCATTTGATCATTAGAAATTCGAAATTGTTTCGAATTTCGACCTGCCCGCCGTCGCTTTTCCATAGACGGTTGATTTGCATCACCTTCGCAAAATAGTGTGCACAGGCTTGCGCATCAACCAGTTCGGCAATGGCAGGCGGGTATTCGGATTTCGTATTTCAACTGTCCGGGTTCTTACGCAGAACCAACGGCATCGTAGGTCTTGGATGCCGTGGCCTGCGTCGAGTCTTTTCCTCTACATCTCGATGCCGAGGGCCTTTTTCGCGTCCTCGATGTCTTTGAGCAGGGCATCGAGAATCTGCTCGGCCCCTTCGCCGCCGATCTGCTCGAACTTCGGATAGACGGTTTCGGCTTTCTTTTCGAACTTTTCAACGGCCGCATCGTCGATCTCATGGAACACCGCCTCGGGCTTGGCCTTCATCATCTTGGCCTTGTCGCTGGCGTTTCGCTCGTCGATCCAATTGCCGGCCGGGATGATCGAATCCTGCCAGAAGCTGAGCATCTCGTTTTGGACCTCCTCAGGCAGGCTTTCGAAAAAATCCAGGTTGGCCGTGGGGATGCCTAAAAACGGCTCGCTTTTGAGCTGGGTAAAGTAGTCCTGCACTTCGTAAAACTTCATGCTGTAGATGGCAAACAGCGGGTTGACCTGGGCGTCGATCAGGCCCATCTGAAGACCGCTGTATACTTCCCCGTAATCCATGGGCGTCGGGCTGGCCCCGTAAGCCTGGTAGTCTTCCACCAGGAGCTTGGAGGACATCAGCCGCACCTTGAGCCCGTCCATGTCGCTCGGCTTTCTGATCGGTTTTTTGGAGGTCACCCACTGCCACCCTTCGTACATGATGGTCATCGGTACCAGGCCGTTCTTTCGGAAGGCCTGGTCGAGCAGGGGGAAGAAATCCCCGTTTTTGATCATCCAGTCGAGCACTTCCGGAACCCGTTCGGTGGGAAACAGGTAGTTCAGCGCCAGCACCTGGGCCTGGGGGACAAAGGAGCTGATCCAGGCGTAGTCGGAAAAGACGAACTCCACCACGCCGAGCTGGGCCAGCTCGTTGATGTCGCCGGTGGCGCCCAACGTGCCGTAGGGATAGACATTGATGTCGATTTTTCCGTCGGACCATTTCTTCATGTGATCCGAGAAATTGTTGGCCCACACGGTCATAAAATCGCCTTCGATCTCCTCGGATGCCAGGCGCGCCTTGATCGGACCGCCCTTGTATTCCGCGGCCATGGCGGCGCCGACGGAAACCACCAGCACAATTGCCAATGCGATGCTCAGAATTTTTCTCATGACTTGACTCCTCTCTTTGAATGGATCCGATGTTGGTTGCAGGTTTTACCCGGCCGATCCGGTCGCCGGGATCGGCGTTGCACTCACCCTTTTTTCAGAAACGACAGCCGGTCGGCGTTGTCGAAAAACGAAAGGGCGCTTTTAACGTGAAGCGCCACGCCGACCGGCAGCGCCCTTTCATCGATATCGAACCGCGGATGATGGTGAGGAAAGTTTTCTTCCGGGGCGCTTTTTCCGGCGCCCAGAAAGCAAAACCCTCCGGGCACCCGGCAGGCGAACTCTGAAAAATCCTCGCCGGCCAGGGTGACCAAAGGCACCAGCTTCACGGCTGTCGGCAGTTTTTCCCCCGCCGCACAGCGGATCAGCTCCATGATCTCCGGATGGTTGACCAGAGTGGGGTGCCCGTAGAGAAAGGAAAGCGAGTAGCCGGCGCGATGGGCCTCGCAGATCCGGGCCACGATGCGCTCGAAGCGGTTCTTGGGGTTGTCCGGGCTGTCTTCGGGCCCTTCGAACATGTATCGCATGGTCCCGGACAGGGTCACCGAGTCCGGAATCACGTTTGAGGCGGTACCCCCCTCGATTTTGCCGAACATGATGATGGTCGGCTCCTTGAGAACGTCCACCTCCCGGGTCTGGATCATCTGAACCGACTGGATCACCGAAGCGGCGGCCAGGATCGGATCCACCGCGCTTTGTGGGGTGGCGGTGTGGCCGCCCTTGCCCTTGATCACCAATTCGAAGTGTTCCATCCCGGCCATCACGCAGCCGGCGCTGGCCCCCAGCTGCCCCGTCGGAAGCGGCGCCCAGACGTGAATGCCCATGCAGGCATCGACTTTCGGATTTTCCAGCGCCCCTTCTTCGATCATGGCCAGGGCACCGACATTTTCCTCGTTGGGCTGGAAAACGAACTTGATGTTTCCGTCGATCCGATCCTTCATGCTCGAAAGGATCTTTGCGGCCACCAGAAGCATGGCCGTGTGGGCATCGTGTCCGCAGGCGTGCATCACGCCCTCGTTTTCGGACTGAAAGGAAAGCCCGGTCTCTTCTGTGATCGGAAGCGCGTCCATGTCGGCCCGGAGCATGAGGGTGGGCCCGGGCCGGCCGCCTTTGAGCAGCCCCACCACCCCGGTCCGGTTCATCCGGACGACCTTCATCCCCAGGTTTTCCAGATACTCGGCGACCTTGGCCCCGGTGCGCACTTCCTGCAGTCCCAGCTCCGGGTGGCGATGGAAATCCCGGCGAAGCTCGATGAGCTCCGGTCCGAGTTCTTCGATCCTCTTGGATATATCCACTTGCCGCCTCCTTCGGCGTTGGTCAGCGCCGGCCTCCCGGCCGGACCGGCGTGCGGTATTGCGTTCGGCTACATAAAGCCGGAAAATCGCCGGCGAACCACTGCGGAAAACACGTAGTCGATCATGGTCACATAATCGAACACCGGCAGGCCGACAGCCTCCTGGACCGACGCCGCATAGGGCGGAAGCAGGCTGCATTCGAGCAGCATCGCCCTTACCGACGTTTCCCGGGCCACGAGCTCTTCGGCGGCGGCCACCACCTCCGCCTCCACGGCCTCGGCATCCAGGGTCCCGGTCTCTTCGATGGCGAAGGGGTAAAACGACGGGCAATCCTGAAGTCCGGCGACGGCGACCCGGCCGGGGGCTGCCGTTCCGATCTCTTGTAAAAGGGCGTCGTCGAGGCGGGTCGAGTCGGCCGTGACCACCCCCACCTTCGCCCTTTCGCCGATCATCGCCAGGATAAAGGGAATCTGGATCAAGCTGGACAAAAACACCGGTACGCGGAGTTCTTCGCTCAGGCGCCGCTGGTGGACCGCCATGAATCCGCAGTCTCCGGTGACCGCGCGCACGCCTTGAGCGACCAGCGAATCGGCGGCCGATTTTACGGCGTCGTAGACCCCGGGGTCCTTGTCCAGCGCCCGGGCCACGGAAAAGCCTTCGACCTTCTGGAACCGGACCGGGTAGCGGTAGGTGGTGGCGTTGGCCACGTCGCCGGGGATAAACGGAACGGCGGTGTCCAGCAGCAGGATGCCGATCGCCTCTCCGCTGCTCACCCGTCCTTTTTTCGTCGTATACAGCATTTTAGCTGGTGTCTCGTGTTTGGTGTTTGGTGTTTCGAATCCGGTGATCCGGTGGTTTGCACACCGGCCGCTATTTGACGAACAGCTTCCGGGGAAAATCGGCAAAGGTTTCACAGCCGGTTTCGGTCACCCGGAAAGACTCGCTGCACTCAAAACCGTAGTCGTCCATCCACATGCCCAGGATCATGTGAAAGGTCATATTCGGGGCCAGGACCGTTTTGTCTCCGGGCCGCAGACTGGCGGTGTGCTCCCCCCAGTCCGGGGGGTAGTTCAGCCCCATGGCATAGCCGATGCGAGACTCCTTCGTAAGGCCGGCCTTGGCGATGTGTTCGCTCCAGACCCGCTCCACCTCTTCGCAGCGCATTGCCGGCTTGATCGCGTTCAGGGTCAGGTTGAGCCCTTCGACGGTATGTTCGGCCAAAGAAACGAGCTTGTCGGGGGGGTGTTTGCCCAGATAAGCGGTGCGGGCAATGGGGCAGTGATAGCGATGCCGGCAGGCGGCCAGCTCCAGATTGACCATCTGTTCGTTTTCATAGGGGGCGTCGGTCCAGGTCAGATGCGGGGCCGAGGTCTTCTCGCCGGTGGGCATCATCGGTACGATGGACGGATAGTCTCCCCCGAACTGCGGCGTGCCCGACATCTGGGCCCGGTAGACGTCGGCCACGGCGTCGCATTCCCGGACCCCGGGTTCGAGGCGGTCGATGGCCGCCTGCATGACTCGTTCGGCGATTTTTCCAGCCTCTTTCATCAGCGCGATCTCGGCGTCGGACTTGACCAGCCTCGCCCAGTTCACCAGCAGGTCCGCGTTGGCGAACTGCGCCTCGGGCAGCGTTTTTTTCAGCTCGGCAAAGCTGCGGGCCGTAAAGTAATAGGCGTCCATCTCCACGCCCACGGTCCGCTTTGCCCAGCCGCGGCGCTGGATTTCTTCGCCGGCGACGTTCATGGGATGCTTGATTGGGGACTGGACATAGTCTTCCGGGTAGCCCAGAATATTTTCTTCTGCGAGCCAGGTGGTCAGCCGGGCGCCGTTGGCGTCCATTCTCCTGCCGATCCAGACCGGTTCTTCGCCGTCGGCCGCCAGCACCACGCACTGGGGCACGTAAAACGACCATCCGTCGTAGCCGGTCAGGTAATTCATGTTGGCCGGGTCCGAGGCCACCAGGACCTCGATTTCCGACGCCTCCATGCGTTTTTTCACCGCATGGATCCGGGCCTTGAATTCTTCCAGTG
>CBFCZJ010000015.1:0-23594 GCA_965602445.1 uncultured Desulfobacterales bacterium
GTTCCGATTGCCAGGGGGGGGCGTTCGGTCAAGGGCAACGTGGTCCCGGCCTGCAGCGCTTGCAACAGCAAAAAAAAGCAGCTTCTTCCCATCGAGTGGGAGCAGTATCTGGCCTCGGTTCGTCTCGATCCCGAAGAAAACGGTTAGCGGCGGCGGCCGCCCCCTCTTGAAAAGAGGCGGCAGCCGGTTTCAACTTGTAAAAGCCGAACATTTTGATTAGAAGTCATCTCAAAATCAGGCAAGGAGGAAATCGTGAAAAAAATATTTTTTTGGATGACCTGTGCCGTGCTGACGGTCTTGGTTGCCGCCGCCGGCGCCGAGGAAATGAAGGTCGGCTTCGTCTACGTCTCTCCTGTAGGAGATGCCGGCTGGAGCTATGCCCATGATCAGGGGCGGCTTTCCGTCGAGGCCCTGGACGGAATCTCCACCTCTTTTGTAGAGTCCGTGCCCGAGGGACCGGATTCGGAGCGGATCATCCGGAACATGGCCCGAAAGGGGTTCGATCTGATTTTCGCCACCAGCTACGGGTACATGGATTCGATGCTCAAGGTGGCCAACGAGTTTCCCGACACGATCTTCATGCACTGTTCGGGGTTCAAGACCGCTCCAAATATGGGCAATTATTTCGGCAGGATGTACCAGGCAAGGTTCTTGGCGGGCATGACGGCGGGCGCCATGACAAAATCCGACATCCTCGGCTACGTTGCCGCGTTTCCGATCCCTGAAGTCATCCGGGGTATCAACGCATTCACCCTGGGAGCCCGGTCCGTCAATCCCGAGGCCACCGTCCGGGTGGTCTGGACCAAGACCTGGTACGATCCGGCCACCGAAAAGGAAGCCGCCAAGAGCCTTCTCGACGTCGGGGCTGATGTCATCGCCCAGCATCAGGATTCACCCAGCCCCCAGGAAGCCGCCCAGGAACGAGGCGCCTACTCGGTCGGGTACAATTCAGACATGTCCGCTTTTGCCCCGAAGGCGCACCTGACGGCATCGATCTGGAACTGGGGTCCGTTCTACAACCAGACGGTCGAACAGGTACGCAGCGGGACCTGGGAAAGCGGGTCCTGGTGGCCCGGTTTGAAAGAGGGGATCGTGGATCTGGCCCCGTTCGGCCCGATGGTGCCCGAAACCGTCAGGGCTTTGGTGCTCGAGCGAAAAGCCCGGATTGAGAAAGGGCAGGCCCGGGTCTTTTCGGGCCCCATCGCCGACCAGGCCGGCAAAATCCGGATCGCAGAAGGCGATACCGCCGCAGACGACGCCTTGTTGGGAATGACCTGGTTCGTCAAGGGCGTCATCGGATCCACCCAGTAAGCGCTGTCAAAACATCGCTGAATCCTCCCACCCGCCGGCCCGGGCAAAAAAAGAACACGCACACCGGGTCGGTCGCTTCGGCCTGATTGAGATGCTGCAGCCAACAGTCAGCAGAAGAATGGAGCCCCTGGGTTGGGGCTCCATTCTCATTGTCGCAGGGGCGGTGATCCTGTCGCTGGCCATCAGCGCCTCGATGCTGGCCGCCCAGGGAAAGGCCCCGCTGATCGGCATATGGCTGCTTTTTCAGGGAGGCTTCGGATCGCTCTGGTCCTTGGAAGATTCCCTTCTCAAGGCCATCCCTATTTTTCTCTGCTCTTTGGGGGTCGGCCTCGCTTTCCGCCTCCAGGTCTGGAACATCGGCGCGGAAGGCCAATTCGCCCTGGGGGCGGTCGGCGCCACCTGGCCGGCATTGGCTTTTCCGCAGCTTCCGGCGCTTTTGCTGATCCCAGCCATGATGGCGTCATCGATGCTCGCCGGCGGGCTCTGGGGGCTGATCCCCGGGCTTTTGAAAACCCGGCTCCGGGTCAACGAGATCGTCATCACCTTGATGCTCAACTATATCGGGATCCTGCTCCTGGATTACCTGTGCTACGGCCCCTGGAAAGATCCGGTCAGCTTCGGCTTTCCCATGTCCCCGACATTTTCACCCCACGCGGTGGTGGGGACCATCGGAGGCAGCCGGATCCACTGGGGTCTTTTTTTCTGCATCGGCTTCGGTGTAGCGATGTGGATTTTTCTCCGATTCACCCGGCTCGGATACGAATTGCGGGCCAGTGGAGAAAACCCCCTTGCCGCGCACTACGCCGGGCTCCCTTATCGGCGACTCGTCGTGATGGTCATGGTCGTGGGCGGCGGTTTGGCAGGATGTGCGGGGTTCCTGGAAGCCTCCGCAAACATCAACCGACTGCAGCCGAGCATCATGGTCGGCTATGGATATACAGCGATTATCGTCGCCTGGCTGGCCCGATTGAATCCGCTTCAGATCGCCGTTGCCGCCTATCTGCTCGCCGGCCTGCGGGTTGGGGTGGAAAACCTGCAGCTCGACCTGCAGGTGCCAGCGGCTTTCGGGGGCATCGTCGAGGGATTGATTCTGCTCTCGGTATTGGCCGGCGGGTTTTTCAACCATTATCGCCTTCGCTTCAGGAGTCGGTCATGACCACCGACTTTTTCCTTTCCCTTTTGGCCGCCACGGTCCAGTCCGGAACGCCGATTCTCTTCGCCACCCTCGGGGAGATCATCACGGAGCGCTCCGGCGTTCTCAATTTAGGCGTCGAGGGCATCATGATGATCGGCGCATTGGCCGGCTTTCTTGTTGCCCGGGAAACCGGCCAGCCGGCAATGGGCTTTTTCATCGGCGGCTGTTGCGGCGCCCTTCTGGCCTCGATTCACGGCGGGGTCTGCCTTTGGCTTCAGGGAAACCAGGTCGTATCCGGACTTGCCCTGACCATTTTAGGAGTCTCCCTTGCCGAATATCTCGGCACGCCGTTTATCGGGCAGGCCGCCCCCGGATTTTTCGCCGTGCCGGTTCCGCTTCTTTCCAAAATTCCGTGGATCGGACCGGTGTTTTTCCGTCAGGATTTGCTCGTGTATCTGTCGTACCTTCTTCCGCCGATACTCTGGTGGATTCTATCCTACACTTCCTGGGGACTTTGTCTTAGAGCGGTCGGGGAAAATCCGGAGGCCGCCAAAGCCGCCGGACTGAGCGTTGCCGGATACCGTTGGGTCGGCATCGGCCTCGGCGGGTTTTTTGTCGGTCTGGGCGGCGCCTACCTGTCGCTGGCCTACACCCACCTTTGGACGAACAATCTGTCCGCCGGAAGGGGGTGGATCGCCGTGGCGCTGGTGATCTTTGCTTTCTGGCGACCGATGAGGGCCGTGGCCGGGGCTTACCTGTTCGGCGGGGTGATGGCCTTTCAATTAAGGCTTCAGGCCATGGGTACGAATCTTCCCTCCTCGCTGCTGCTGATGCTCCCCTATGTGCTGACCGTGCTCGTACTGGTGCTGTCCATGAGAGGAAAAAAGAGGGGCGAGGCGCCAGCGGCGCTGGGAATCAATTTCGAACCGCTGGATTGAAAAAGGGGTCGTGCCATATTCGACCGGTGGTGACGCCGGACAACGATACACATGCCATTTCCGAATGGGAGGACAGATGGTGAATCGCCATGAGCGGTATACAAAGCACTTTCCGGTCACCTGGGAACAGCTCCACCGGGATTCCCGGGCCCTGGCCTGGCGGCTGCTTGAATTCGATTACTTCCGGGGCATCATCGCCATTACCCGGGGCGGGCTTGTGCCGGCGGCCATCATTGCAAGGGAGCTCGACATTCGACTGGTCGATACCGTCTGCGTGTCGAGTTACGAATGGCAGGAACAGGCAGAAGAGATCGAGGTCCTCAAGTCGGTGGAGGGAGACGGAGAGGGCTGGCTGATCATCGACGATCTTGTCGACACCGGCAAAACGGCCGAAGCGGTCCGCAAAATGCTCCCCCGGGGGCATTTTGCCACAGTATACGCCAAGCCGGCCGGACGTCCCCTGGTCGACAGCTTCATCACCGAAGTGAGCCAGGACACCTGGATATTGTTTCCCTGGGACTCTGAATCACAATATGTGCACCCGATCGTCGGCACCCGTCCGCCCAAGCCATGAATTCGCTGCCAGAAGCAATCATCCGGCTGGAAGGAATCTCCAAGTCTTTCGGTCCGATCTTCGCCAACCGAGACATCACCCTCGACATTCGGCCCGGCCGGATCAAGGCGCTGCTGGGTGAAAACGGGGCGGGGAAAAGCACCTTGATGAGTATTCTTTCCGGACGCCTTCGACCCGACGAGGGCCGCATTCGGATCGACGGCGTACCGTTTGCCGCCCTGTCCACCCGCCAGTCCATCGATGCGGGGATCGGCATGGTCTATCAGAATTTCATGCTGGTCGAAGCGATGACCGTCGCGGAAAACATCTATCTCGGGCTCCGGCACGGACACGTTCTTTCCCGCGTGCTGATGGCCGAAAGGGTTCGGTCCTTGGCCGAGCAGTATGGCTTGTATGTCGACCCGGAGGCGCGGATCGACTCTTTGTCCATGGGAGAACGACAACGGGTGGAAATCCTCAAGCTGCTGATCCGCGAGAGCCGTGTCCTGATTTTCGACGAACCCACCGCCGTACTGACCCCCCGGGAAATCGATCAGCTGGTTTCGGCCATGCGGCAAATGGCCGCTCAGGGCAAAGCCATCGTTTTTATCAGCCACAAGCTCGGCGAGGTGATGACCGTGGCCGATGAAATCGCCATTCTCCGGAAGGGTGCCGTGGTCGACGAAATGCCTGCCGTCGCCGTCCAATCCACGGCTGCGCTGGCCCGCCGCATGGTCGGGCGGGAGGTGTTGCTGCGGGTGGAGAGACAGGCCGTGGAGCCGAAACAGGTGGTCTTGCGAATCGAAGCGCTCAGCGACAAGGTTCTCGATCGAATCTCGTTTTCCCTCAGGCAAGGGGAAATTCTTTCTCTGGTGGGGGTCGCCGGAAACGGGCAGAAAAGACTCGTAGAGATCGTCTGCGGACTTCGCGCTCCGGGCGCCGGCAAAGTGACGCTTCTGGGCAGAGACTGGGGGGCCTTTTTCGCAGCGCGGCGCTGGGAGGGGGCTTTGAGCTATATTCCTGAAGACCGCCAGCGCCTGGCGACCTGCGCCAATCTCGATTTGACGGACAATTTTCTACTGACAACCCGGGAGGGATTCTGCCGGGGCCCCTGGCTGGACCGAACAGAAGCTGCCGCCAAGGCCGGCGAACTGGTGCAGCAATTCCGCGTTCATCCTTCTGACCCGGACACCCGCGCCCGCCAGCTTTCCGGAGGCAATCTTCAAAAAATGGTGCTTGCCCGGGAATTTTTCCGCCGACCCCGGCTGATCGTCGCCGAACAGCCTACCCAGGGGCTCGACATCGGCGCCACCGAAGAAGTCTGGTCCATTCTTCTCAAAGCCAGGCAGCGTGCCGGCATTTTGCTGGTCACCGGTGATGTTCAGGAGGCAGTCAAGCTGTCGGACCGAATCGCCATCATATACGGGGGACGAATCATGGATCTGTTTTCCGCCGAAGAAGAGGCGCATCTCAGCCGCATCGGCGCACTTATGGCCGGGATAAGCGGCTGAAGTCTCGATACTCCAGCAATACCGATTGACATTTACCGAAAACTATGATCCACAGTAAGTTTCTGTCTGCCAAAGGAGTTTTGTATCGTTGCCTCATCTGCGGTGAGCCTGTTCACCGCCGGATGCTGTTGCGGACGCCTGCGGAGGCGGTATCCTGCAGCGATGCTGCGCTGCACCCGCCATGCATTGAAAGGAAGGTGACCTTTGACCGGTTTCGAGGCAATCGCCCACCACAACGGCTGGATGATGGCCGCTCTCGGCGCCACGATCGTTTTCATCGGCCTGGCGGTGCTCTCATTTGTCATTTCTCAGCTGCCGAAACTCTTCTCTTTTTTCGAAAAAAAAGGTCCCGGAGAATCCTCGATTCCCGTGGCTGAAAACGTGGAGGCGGCTCCGGAAAAAACGGTGGCATCCCCCCCTCCCCTGGAGAGCACCGATCCGAAAGATATCGCCAAGCAGATCGAACCCCTTGTCTCAACGCTGGAGGAGCCGTTCCAATTGAGCGACTTGTACCGCCTCTGCCGGGAAAACGATCTTCCCCATCCGCACCTGAGTCTTTCATGCCTGCAGCGGGAGGGGTTTTTGCAGCCCCAGGGCGAAGGCGCGTTTATCTGGAAACCTGAAAGCGCAACCGCACAGGAAGGTTGATCGATGGACTTATTTCTCTCATTTCTCAACAACACCGGGTATTTTTTGGCTGACTACCGCCACCTGGTCATGCTGGCCGTGGGGATGCTTTTCATCTATCTCGGGACGGCAAAACATTACGAGCCGCTCTTGCTGATTCCCATCGGTTTTGGCATCATCATCGGCAACATTCCTTTTTTCGCCGGCTTCGGCATCGGCATCTATGAACCCAACAGCGTACTTCACTATCTGTACTTCGGCGTCACTACGGGGTTATACCCGTCCATCGTGTTCCTCGGTCTAGGGGCGATGACCGATTTTTCCTCCCTTCTCGCCTATCCGAGGCTGATGCTTTTAGGCGCCGCCGCCCAGATGGGAATTTTCACCACCCTGCTCGGCGCGCTGTATCTCGGGTTTCTTCCGAGAGAAGCCGCCTCCATCGCCATCATCGGCGGGGCCGACGGCCCCACGTCCATCTTTTTGACGGCAAAGCTTGCACCCCACCTGATCGGCCCCATCGCCATCGCGGCCTATTCCTACATGGCGCTGATTCCGGTAATCCAGCCCCCGATCATGCGCTTGCTGACCACCGAAAAAGAGCGGCGTATTCACATGTACGAAGCCCGGACGGTCTCCCGAAAGGAGCTGTTGTTCTTCCCGATCATTGGCACGCTGGTCTGCTGCATGTTGGCGCCGACCTCCATTCCCCTTCTCGGGCCCTTCTTTTTCGGCAATTTCATGAAAGAATGCGGGGTGGTGGATCGCCTTGCCGGCACGGCCCGAAGCGCCATCATCGATACGGCAACGATCTTTCTCGGTCTGACCGTGGGGGCCAGTACGCAAGCCGACGTTTTTCTGGTTCCCCGCTCCATCGGCATCTTCGCGCTGGGCGCCGTCGCCTTTTCGATCGCCACGGCATCGGGGGTCATCTTCGCCAAGATCATGAATCTTTTCATGAAGCGGAAAATAAACCCGTTGCTTGGCGCCGCAGGGGTTTCGGCGGTCCCCGGATCGGCCCGCGAGGTCCATATCCAGGGGCAGAAAGCCGATCCGAGCAACTATCTGTTGATGACGGCCATGGCCTGCAACTCCTCGGGCGTCATCGGGTCGGCGACCTGCGCCGGAATCCTCTGGAGTTTCATGCTCGGCTGATCGTATCGCTGCCGGATATGAATGTCGTTCAACTGCAACAACCATTTATCTGTTTTTTTGCCGCCCTGCCGGCTGCGCCGGCAGGGCTTTTTTCTTGCATTTTTCGGCCAATCCGATCAGGATAATCGTAGCCGTCCAGTTGATCTTCTCGGACCATTGACCGCACACCGGTGCCAGCGGCGCCCCTTTGGGCGAAGGAGGGGAACATGCTAACCAAGGTGTTGATTAAAAGACGATTTCGGAAAGAAAACGAGCGAGAGATCCTCCACCTGCTTAATCAACTGCGGGCCAAGGCGATGGGCATGGCAGGCTACGTGTCGGGGATTACGATGATCTCTGCCGAAGACCCTCAAACAATGCTCGTCATTGGTACCTGGGAAAAACTCGACCATTGGCTCCAATGGAAAGACAGTGCCGAACGGAAGCAGTTCGAAGCCATGCTCGAGGTCTACCAGGATCAGCCGGCCGAATATGAAGTCTACTTCGTCGGCAGTCCATTCGGAGAGTAAAAGCGATGAACGCCCGCCTCGCCCGTTGTTGAGCGTTTGCCAGGAGGGCAAAAACCCGCCTGTCCGATCGGGCAGGCGGGGGGAAAGGCGCTGCTAAAACGTGCCGGCTGCCCACGACTCCCTGGCACAGACCGCCGCCATCCATTGGTTCTCTGTTTCCTGCCAGATCGTCTGCCATCCCAACGAACGGTAGTCCGCCTCCACAGGTGCCCACTCTTCCGGGTGAAAACCGCTGAACACCGCCCTGGCCCCGGGGGCCGCCAGCTTGCTGATCTCCTTTGCCATGGCTGACAGCGTCGGCGGCCGAAGGTTGGCTAAAATCAGCGAAAACGGCCCCCTCAGTCCGTCTAAAGGAAGATCGGACACCGAGACCCGTCCGGCGAGTCCGTTTTCGGCCACATTGGCTGCGGCCTCGGTCCGGGCACAGGGATCAATATCCACCGCAAGGACCCGCTCGACCCCCAACAGTGCTGCGGCGATCGCCAGCACCCCGGAGCCGGTGCCGATGTCGACGGCCGCCTCCTTATCCTGACACCGGCCGTCAAGGGTGAAATCGATTCCCCGAAGGGATAGCCGGGTCGTGGGATGATCACCGAATCCAAAGGCGGCCCCTTGCAGGATTCGGATTCGAATCGCCGGATCCCAAGCCAGGCGGCCGGCTTTCGGCAAACCAGGACAGAGCCAAATTCGTCTGGAAACTTGTATCGACCCGCGGAAAGATCTTTCCAAAAAAGAGGTGCCGCTAAGGCTTGTATAGGTGAGGGTTCCATCTGAGGTCAGCGTTCGGATCGCATCCCTGATGGCCCGCCCCGGTGCGGATGTCCGGGCGGCTACGGCCCGTTCCACCTGGCGAGGGGTTTTTCGGCTGGCGGCGGCAGAAACGACGTCAAGCACCGACTCTCTGATTTCTTCGCCGGTGATGGACACGGGCTTTCTCCGTCAACGGCCGTCTGTTTTTTCTCTTTCCAACAGACGACTGTACCAGATACAAAATTCGTACATGGCTTGATAGCGCTCATCGTTGTTTACCAGCCCCAGACAGATCTCCAAAACGCCCTGGCCGTATGCATTGCTGTATTGGTCAAGGGAGCGGCTCTGGAGAAATTCATTGAACAGCTGGTGGGTGGTTCTGCGGGTGACATCCCTTCGGATGTCAATCGGGTCCTTCGGCGCCAAAAACGGATCCCAGCGGTCATAGCCCCGCTTCTGGACCTGTTTTTGGCGCCGCGGCGACATTCGATCGAAAATGGCGCGCTTTCTTTTCTCCACCTCTTCAGGCGTAAATTCGCTCATGTCCCTTTTTCCCCCGCTGTCCGCTGCTCCTCTTCCGGCTCCTCTTCCCCCACCCCCAGATACACATCGTCGTATTGGGTCAGCAGCGCCATGGACAAAGGAACGAGGATGTCGGCCATTTTCACATGGCGGCTTTCCAGCGCCGCCACCAACTGCGCCGAGATCTGGTGAAGCTGGCGGTTGATCTCGTCGAGATTCGCTGTGGGATACGGCTTTCCAGGCTCAAAACCGCTTCGACCGCAGGTGTGCCCTTCTCCCCCGATGGCGGTTGGAATTCCGTACAGCCGGCAGGTGATCGGTCGAAAGGCGTAGATGTCACACCGATCCTCGTCGTTGAGCATGGCACACCGGACCCGCTGAGAGGCCACGCTTTCCAAAACGTCCCGCTCGCTTTTGCCGGCCTGAAGATCCCGAAATGCCTGGCGCTTGATCCGATAGGTGTCTCGATCCGCCCGGTTGGCCTTTTCGAGAAGGCGCTCTTTGGATCTTCCGGACCATGTTTGTTGAAATTGATGATTGATGTACAATGCCTCGATCAGGGAAAGATCGAACAATGCATGGCAGCAGTCTGCACAGCCGATCTGGCATCGGACCTCGCCGGAAAACTGTCCCCGAATTCGGTCGAACGCCGCGTCGGCTTTTTCCACCAGCGCCAGATATTGTCGAAAAAACGGTTCAAAATCAAACTCAAAGGTCATGGCTATCGCTCCTATGTGACCGGGAGAATGTTCCACGTGGAACAATCCGCCCGCTCCTATTTTCCAATGCAAAACCGGTTGAATATATCTTCCAGCAGATCTTCCCGGATCTCCATGCCGAGAATTTTCCCCAGAAAGGACAGCGCCTCCTCAATTCCAATAGCAACAAGCTCCATCGGCTGTCCTTGACGGGCATCTTCCTCTGCCCGGGCGCTTGCGTCGATTGCGCTTTTCATCGCCACCTGGTGTCGAAGGTTCGGGATAAAACCGTGCTCGATTTCAGCGGCGGAACCGGCTGTCGCCATCCCTGCGATGGTCCTTTTTAGCGTGTCGAGCTGTCGATTGTAAAGTGCCGATATTTCCACAACCGGCAACTTTTTCCAAGAATCCGGCATCGGGTAGGGGTCCGTCCCGGTTCGCTTGTCAATCTTGTTGACGACCAGCAGCGTCTTTTCCGGGGGGACCTGTTCAAAAATGGCCCAATCCAATTCGGTAAGCGGCTGACTCCCGTCGACGACAAAAAGAATTCCATCGGCCTTGGCGATGACCTCTCTGGTTTTTCGCATCCCGATCTGCTCGACAGGGTCGAAACTGTTCTGCAAGCCGGCGGTATCGGTAATAATGACGGGGACCCCGTACAGATCCATCTGCTCTTCGACCGTGTCTCTCGTTGTGCCCGGGATTTCAGTGACGATCACCCGCTCTTCGTCGATCAGGCGATTCATCAGGCATGACTTGCCGACATTGGGCTGACCGATCACGCCGAGGCGAAATCCTTCCCGCAGAATTCGACCGTGCTCGAACCGCTCGACAATCTCGCAAAGAGGAATCCGCACCTGATCTCGAAGCCGATTTGACAGGTCGTTTTCCGACACCGGATCAACCTCTTCGGGAAAATCGATTCCCGCCTCGATTTCAACGAGAATTTCCCGCAACGTTTTTCTCAACCCTTCGATGCATCGCCGCATCTCCCCGCCAAGTTGCGCGGTAGCCATCTTCAACCCGGCCGTTGTCCGGGATTGAATCAGGTCGATCACCGCCTCTGCCTGGCTCAGGTCGATTCTTCCATTGAGAAACGCTCGCCGTGTAAACTCGCCCGGCTCGGCCAGCCGGGCGCCGCGGCGCAACACCAGATCGAGTATCGTCCGAAGCCCGACAGGACCGCCATGGACTTGAATCTCGACGACATCTTCTCGAGTGTAGGAGTGGGGCGCCATCATAAAGGCGACAAGCGCTTCGTCGATGGTCGCCCCGTCGCGTGGATCTATGATTTCACCGTAAACCAGGCGGTGAGATTCCCAGCCGCCGGCGCCTCCTTTGCCGGAGCGCAGACCGGTTCTGCTGGGACGAAAAAGACCGCCCAGGATTTTCAGCGCTTCTGGCCCCGAGATCCGAATGATGCCGATTCCTCCGAGCCCGGAAGGGGTGGCGATGGCGGCGATGGTGGCGTCTTCCATTTCCCGGCGAATTGTCGCTAAGATGCCATGTGGAGGGCTTCCGTTGTGCGGCCCGGATGTTTGTCCCAACGGAGAGGAAAAACAGGAGCCCTTCAGCGGGCGGACATGTGGGGTTATCGGGACAGACTCATTTCCGTTCCGTTTGCTTCTGGCGGCGCGGAGACGGCGCCTTTTTGGGGAAGATGATCAGTTTTCGGAAAAATCCTTCCCCACGACTTTGGGTTTTCACGTGCGGGTCGTCCTTCAAGGTGAGGTGAACGATTCTTCGGTCATGCGCGTTCATCTGCCCGAGCGTGATCGGTTTTCCGGTCTTTTTCGACTTTCCGGCCATCCGCTTGGCCATTTCCGTCAGGCTGGAGCGGCGATTTTCCCAGTACCCCTCCACATCGACGACGATCCGGATGCGCCCTTCCGCCTTCCGGTTGACCATTTTGTCGACCAGGTATTGGACGGCCTCCAGGGTCTGTCCGCGTTTTCCAATCAAAACGGCGGCGTTTCCCCCGTGAATTTCAAAACGGATGCTCTCGCTTTCCAATTCTGAGGAAATGGTGGCGTCATCGGTGATGGCATCGATGATTTTCCGCAGACACTGTTTTCCATCCTCGGCGGCCGCTTCCATTTCCGCCAGGGTCGGCCGGTCTTTGTCGCCCTCCCCGGCGAGCGGTTCCGGTTTTTCAAAATCCTCGGCCGTAATCGATTCCGGGGGAGCTTGAACCGGTTCGCTGATTGGGACCGCCGCTTTTGATGTTCTTTGATTCGCCGAGGCGCGTGTATGAGAAACAGAATTTCTGACCCGAATTCGCGCTTTTTTCGCACCGACGATGCCGAAAATTCCCGTGGAACCATAAGAAAGAACTTCGTATTTGAGCTTTTCCTTGTCCAGGTTCAGCTCCTTGCAGGCTTCCTCCACGGCAGCATCCACGCTTTTCCCTTCGTATTCTTCATCCTTGGGGGCCATCGATCTCCTCCCTGTGCTACGCGTGTTTCTTCTGGGTGTAATATTGCTGGGCCATGGAAAACAGGTTGTTCACCAGCCAGTAAAGTACGAGCCCGGATGGAAAGTTGATAAAAATCACCGTGAACACCACCGGCATCAGCATCATCATCTTGGCCTGGCTCGGATCCCCCGGCGGGGGCGACATCTTCTGCTGGAGCAGCATCGAAGCGCCCATCACCAGCGTCAACACCGGTATGCCGTAAGGCTCCTGCATAAACGGAACGGAAAAAGGAAACTCGAAAAGCCGGTCCGGCGCCGAGAGGTCGTTGATCCAGCCAAAGAAGGGCGCATGCCGCAGCTCGATGGCCCCATAAAGCATCCGGTACAGTGCGATAAAAACAGGGATCTGCGCCGCCATCGGCAGACAACCGCCCACGGGGTTGATCTTATACGTCCGATACAGGGCCATCATCTCCTGGTTCATCTTCTTTTTATCGTTCTTGTATTTCTCCCTGACTTCGGCCATCAGCGGCTGGATTTTTTTCATCTCTCCCATGGATTTGTAGCTTTTGTTTCCCAGCGGCCAGAGCAGAATTTTCGTGATCAGGGTCAGAATAATAATGGCTACGCCGTAGTTGGGAATGAAACGGTGGATGAAATTCATCAGCCAGAGACACGGCTTGGCAATGAAATCGAACCACCCGAAGTCGACCACACGATCCAGGTCGTGGCCGACCCCCCCCAGCACCTTCATGCTCTTCGGCCCGAAAAAGAGTTGGTAGTCAAACCGTTTCTGGGTGCCGGAAGCCAGCTCGATCCCCGGCTGGATGTATCGGCTTTCGACGATCCCCGGCGCCGGGCTGGAGAGCGCAAGTTTCGTTTCCACCGGCTGGGCCGGCATCAGGGCCGAAAGAAAATATTGGTCCTGCAGAGAAATCCATTGAATCGTTCCTGCATCAGGGATTTCTTCGCCCACATCGTCCACCTTGACCTGCTCTACGCGATCATCGACCAGGGCGCTTGCTCCCTCAAATCCCATCGCTCTGCCGGACTTCTCGAACCGGCTGAGAAGAGAGATGCCCATGTCGTCGACAACCGGGCGGCCCAATCCGTTTTGCACCGTCACGGCCAAGTCAACCAAATAGCTTTCCGGAGAAAAGGTGTAGGTTTTCTCCACGCGGAGCCCTTCGGGGGACTGCCAGGAAAATCGAACGCTGCGGCCAAGATCCGTCACGTTCACCGCTGTATCTCCGGACTCAAGGAAAAACCGCGCCTTTTCCATGGGCACATCCATTGGCTGGCCCCACGATGTCTGAACAGTACCACCTGGGATTTGCTCTCCAACCAGTTCCTTGGGCGCGGCACCGGGGTCGGCCTCCTCCCGATACTGCTTCAGCCTCCAGCTGCGAATCGTTGCCCCCGTTTCCGAGAGCTCGGCGGTATATAGGGGTGTTTCGACGGTGATGCGTTTGGCAGTTCCGGCGGATTCCGACACCGTTTTAAACGGCTGGGCTTCAGGCGAAAAGGAGTCGACCTCTGGTTTTGTCGCAGGTTTGCTTTCAGGGGCGGCGGGGGTCTTGACGGACGTCTGCTGTGCCTGCTCAGCAGGGGGCGCTACGGGCGGACGCTCAACAAAAAAGATCTCCCAGATTAAAAATACGGCGAACGAAAGTGCTATGGCCAGCAAGATGCGGGCTTGTTCCATCTAAATCTCCTCGTCAAACGCTTTGGATGCGTTGCCGGAACCATATAAGCCGTAAGCGGGCGCTGCGAGAAGACAGAACGGCCCGATCTTTCGCCGCCACTGCCCCTTGCCTTTTTCCGGTGTCGAGCCCTCTCCCTTGTCATCAGGGAACCGGATCTGCTCCTCCGGCATGAAACGGGTGGCAGCGCAGGATTCTTCCAATGGCCAGATAACCGCCTTTGAGCAGTCCATACCGGGCAATCGCTTCTTGGGCATAGGCAGAACAGGTGGGGTAAAACCGGCAGGAGGGCCCGAGCACGGGGGACAGAAAAATCTGGTACGCCCGTATCGCCGACAGGGCCCCTTTTTGGACAAGTCCCCTAATGGTCTGCACTCCTGGAGATGTGGTCCAACAGCTTTTGGATTTGTCTGAACACATCCGGCGTCACCAAGTCCGCGCTCCCGCTTTTGGCAACGATATTGATATCCCACTGCCCTCGGATGCGATTCCGGTTCTGCCGAAAGTATTCCCTGGCGAGGCGTTTGACCCGATTTCGCCGAACGGCCTTTCCCACTTTTTTCGACACGGTGATCCCAATGCGGCTCGGCTGATCCGTTGGGACGAACATGGCCATGAAATAGGAGGCATGAACCCTCCGGCCGTGCCGGAATAGATAGAGAAACTCCTGCCTTTTTCGAAGCCTGTCCGCCTTGGTGAACGTTGTTCTGCTCAAATCCGTCGCCCTGTGCGGCTCGAAAATTCGCCTTCCCGAATGCGTGTCGACCGGCCGAAGACGGCTACGCGGTTAATCGCTTCCTTCCCCTGGCGCGTCGCCGGTTGACAATTCGGCGGCCTTGTTTGGTCGACATCCGCTTCAAAAATCCATGGTTCCGGGCGCGACGGAGTCTGCTAGGTTGATACGTGCGCTTCATAAAGAGGTGCTCCCATTCTAATGATATTTCCCCGTTTCCGGGGAGACGATTCATCCAAAAAAGCGCTGTGGTGCTCAGGCGCCGAGGCTATAACCTGCATCACTAATCATATTGCCAACCCATTGTCAAGACGATGATCCATTTTCCATCATTTCAAACAAATCGTATTCTTCGACGTGAAAATTGGCGTTCGGATAGATGACGACCTGTTTGCCGATTCGTTTCTCCAGGGAAAGAATCAGTTCCCTGTGCTCTCCCAACAGCAGTTCTGCAATGTCCGGGTTGACGTGGAGCGTCATCTTGATTCCCCCCACGTCTCCGGCTTTGCTCAGCACCTCGCGGTAGATGTTGTGGCAGATCGTCCGGCGCGACAACAGGTATCCTTCTCCCTCGCAATAAAAACAGGGTTCGCAAAGAAGCCGGGTTAGCGGCTTTCGCACCCGTTTGCGCGTCATTTGGATCAACCCCATTTCAGACATCGGAAGCACGTGGGTTTTGCTTCGATCCTTCTTGAACGCCTCTTTGAGCGCCTTGAAAACCTTTTCCTGGTTGGCCTTTTTTTCCATATCGATGAAATCGATAATGATGATTCCGCCGATGTCCCGGAGTCTGATCTGGTAGGCGATTTCTTTGACCGCCTCCAGGTTGGTTTTCAGAATCGTCTCTTCAAGGTTGTGCTTGCCGACGTATCGACCGGTGTTGACGTCGATGGCCACCAGGGCCTCGGTATGTTCGATGACGATGTAGCCGCCCGATTTGAGCCAGACTTTGCGTTTCAGCGCCCGGGAGATGTCCCCTTCCAGGTTGTACGCGTCGAAAACCGGCTCCCTCCCTTCGTAGAGCTCCACCGAATCTTTGAGGCTGGGCATGAATCCATCGAGAAACCGCAGGACGGATTCGTATCCCTCTCGATCGTCGATGATGATCCGCTCGGCTTCCAGGGTCATCAGATCCCTGACGGCCCGGAGCACGATGTTCAGTTCCTGGTGCAGCAGCACCGGGGCCGATGCCGAGGCGTTCTTTTCTTGAATGCTGCGCCACAGATTTTTGAAAAACGCCATCTCGTAGGCAAGCTTGGTTTCTTGGACCCCCTCTGCCGCTGTCCGAACAATGTATCCGAAGGGCTCTGTTCGAAGGTCGTCGACCAGGTGGCGCAGCCGGCTTCTTTCCCCCTCATCTTCGATTCTCCGGGAGACTCCGATATGGCTGGCATTGGGCATCATCACCAGGAACCGACCCGGCAAAGAAATGTAGGAGGTCAGCCTAGCCCCCTTGGTGCCGATCGGAGACTTTGCCACCTGAACCAGGATTTCTTGCCCCTCGCAGATGAGCTCTTCGATCGGTCGCAGCTGACGGGCCTCCCTATCCACTTCCTGCGGCGCCTCTTCATCCTCCACCTCTTCGCCGAACAACGGCAAAAACGCTTCTACCGGGTCATGTAACACATCATTGACGTAGATAAATGCCGCCTGTTTCAGGCCGATGTCCACAAAGGCCGCCTGCATGCCGGGAAGCACCCGCTGAACCCGGCCTTTGTAAATATTTCCTGAAATATCATAGAGATCCTTGCAGTCGATGAAAAGTTCAGCAATGGTGCCGTCTTCCAGGAGGGCCACACGGATTTCCGGTTCGGTGATGTTGATTACGAGCTGTCTATACATGGGTGGTGCCAGAATTCGGCTCCTTTTCAGTTTTCATGACCCGGGCCTTTCGAATCTGTTCGCCTTTCAGGCCGAATACATGCGCCAGCACTTCCGCCGGCCGCACCGTGCGTCCGGGTTCGCTTCGCAAGGTCAGGTCGGCAGAAGACCGCGTCCGGATCAAGACCGTGACAACCATATCCTTTAGGTTGATTTTTTTCAACTTTCCTTTGGCGGTGCGGCGCGTTATCGTCCAGTCGACTGCGGCCTCAAACGCCTCCAGCCGGCCTTTGTCGAAGCCACCTTCCGAAAGAGAAACCCGGTATACACAAACCGCCCTCTTTCTGATCGGGGCATTTTCCGGAACCTGCCGGGCACCGAGAATTCGAAGCCCGGAAGGCAGCTCCCGGTTGAGGACGGTGACCGCTTCAGAGAGGCTGACGTCG
Source organism: uncultured Desulfobacterales bacterium (assembly GCA_965602445.1). GTDB lineage: Bacteria > Desulfobacterota > Desulfobacteria > Desulfobacterales > CAFBRK01 > JAIPEL01. The sequence continues at coordinate 16,825 of CBFCZJ010000015.1, forward strand.
CCTTCCAGTCGGACATCGAAGGATTCTTTTTCACTTTCCATTCCAACCGGCAGCGGATCTCCGAGCACCAGGCGGGGTTTGGGATGAAATCCCTCGGAGTAGGCGAGGCAAAGCCCTGCCCGCCGCATGGCGCGGACCAAAATCGACACCATTTCCAAGTGGCCAAAGTGCCGGGCATCGCCGGTTTTTGTATAGTCGATCCGGATTCGCCGGCCGCCGCCGGAATCCTCGATGATCTCTGTTTCGGCTTCCTCCTGGCAACACTCGCCGCCGACCGCCGGCGCGATGGTTTCAAAGTCACAGGCGCCGCAGTCGTTGCACTGCCCGAAGCGGCAGTCCGGGGTTTGAAGTCCTTCCATGGCGCGTCGATATTCTTCTTGTAAAAATTGCCGGGAAACGTTGGCGTCGATGTGGTCCCAGGGCAACGGCTCGTCGAGGCATCGTCGGCGAGTGGTAAAAAAATCGATGTCGATGCCGGTTTCGTTCAAGGCTTCGCGCCATCGATCGAAGCGGAAATGATCGCTCCATCCGTCAAACCGGCAGCCCTTTTTCCAGGCGGTTTCCAGAAGCGGCAGCAGGCGTCGGTCACCGCGGGCCCAAAGCCCCTCCAAGATGCTGACCTGAGGATTCTGCCATTTGACCTGGATTCCGGGTTTGGAAAGCCGGTCGCGCAATCCGAACAGGGTCCGTTCCGAACAAGACCGCCGAAGCTGCGGCGCCCATTGAAACGGGGTGTGCGGCTTGGGGATGAAGGTGGTCAGGCTGACATTGATCTGGCCCCTTCTTCCCGATTTCTTTCGAAGCCCTCGAAGCCGCAGCACCAGATCAATGATGGCCTCGTGGTCGGCTTCGGTTTCCGTCGGAAGCCCGATCATGAAATACAGCTTGACCACCTGCCATCCGAGGGAAAAGGCGTTGGAAACGGTCTGTTCGATTTCCTCTTCGGTCAGGTTTTTGTTGATGACATCTCTGAGGCGCTGGCTTCCGGCCTCCGGTGCGATGGTAAAGCCGGTCTTTCTGACCTGTCTGATCTCTTTCATCATTTCGCTGGTCAACGAACCGGCCCGAAAAGAGGGCAGCGAAACCGCCACGTGTTCGCTGCGGCATCGCTGCATCAACTGGCGAAGCAGCGTTTCCAGGCAACTGTGGTCGCCGGTGCTCAACGAAAGCAGAGACAAATCTTCATATCCCGTACCGGAAAGAGAGGCTGCAGCCAAGTCAAGGAGCGTTTGGCAGGAGCGCTCCCGGACAGGGCGGTAGATCATTCCCGCCTGGCAGAAGCGGCAGCCCCGGGAGCATCCCCTGGACACCTCGAGCCGGAGCCGGTCGTGCACCGGCCTGCCGAAGGGAACCACCGGCCTGTCCGGGAAGGGCGCTTTTTCAAGATCTGCCATCACGGTCCGTTTCACGGGACTGCGCCCTGCGCGATCCGGTTCCACGCGCGAAAACCCGCCGGCGCCGATCCGGAACCGGTATAGCGCGGGCACATAGACGCCGGAAATACCAGCCCATGTCTCCAGAATTTCGGTCTTGTCTTTGCCGCCGGATTGTTTCCATGCCATCCATGCATCGGCCATTGCCAAGACCACCTGCTCTCCGTCACCCAATACCAGGGCATCGAACAACTCGGCTACGGGCTCCGGGTTGCAGGTGCAGGGCCCCCCGGCAATCACCATCGGCTGGTCGGTCTGTCTCTGCTTCGCCCGGAAGGGAATGCCGGCCAGATCGAGCATGGTCAACACGTTGGTGTAGTTGAGCTCGTAAAGCAGGCTGAACCCGACGATGTCGAACCGGGAAAGCGGCCTGCGGGTTTCCAGGCTCGCCAGGCAAATCGCTGCTTGGCGCAGCCGTTGTTCCATATCCACCGCCGGGGTGAACACCCGTTCGGCAGCGATTTCCGGCCGCGCGTTGAGGGCGTGATAGAGGATCTGCATGCCGAAGTGGGAGGTTCCGATTTCATAAAGATCGGGATAGGCCAGGGCAAATCGAAGCTTGACCCTCTCCGGGTCTTTTTTTATGCTGTTGGCTTCCGTTCCAAGATAACGGCTCGGTTTTTCCACCAAGGAAAGAATCTCATCGTATGTGGTTGCGGACATCATCACTTCTTTGGAATTCCGTTTTCGGGGTTCACGCAAAAAGGCGCCAAAAAAAGCAGTATCCCATGACAGAGCAAGAAAGGAAAGTCAACCGCGGAGGGTTTTTCCTCCAGCGGTGCCTTTGTCAGGCAATGGTACTGTTTTTGGTGGTGGCCGTTGCCGCCGGTTTTGCCGGGGCGGCCGCCCGTGAAAACGACGTGGTTCGGGCCGTTCGCCTGGCGGGTCCCGCCGTGGTCAACATCAGTTCCCAGCAGGAAATTCAGGCGAGGGCCAACCCCTTTTCGCGCTTCGGTATGGATCCTTTCTTCGACTCTTTTTTTAAGGATTTTTTCGATCCAGGGTTTCAACGCCGCTATCAGCGTACCAGCCTCGGTTCCGGAGTGATCATCTCCGGAGACAAGGGACTCATCCTGACCAATGCCCACGTGATTTCCAAAAGCGCCTCGATTACCGTTATTCTCCAGGACGAAAGGGAATTTCATGCCCGGATCGTGGGGGCTGACCCGGATTCGGACTTGGCGGTTCTTCGAATCGAGGCCACAGAACCCCTGCCGTCTTTGGCCATGGGAGACTCGGAGGATTTGATGATCGGAGAGACGATCATCGCCATTGGAAACCCCTTCGGATTTTCCCATACCGTGACCACCGGCGTCGTCAGCGCCCTTCATCGGAGCGTTCGAACCGAAGAGCGCGTCTTTCACGACTTCATCCAGACCGACGCCTCCATCAACCCGGGAAACAGCGGCGGGCCCCTGCTCAACATCAACGGAGAGCTGATCGGGATCAACACCGCCGTTTACGCCAAGGCGCAGGGAATCGGATTTGCGATCCCGATCCACAGGGCCGATAGAATCGTCTCCGACCTGATCCGCTATGGAGAGGTCATCCTTCCATGGATCGGAATTTTGGTCCAGGAGCTGGATGACCGGGTGGCCGCCTACATGAATCTTCCCGGCGAACAGGGGCTGATCGTCCGGTCGGTGTTCAAAGAAAGTCCGGCGGCGTCTGCCGGCGTCCAAAACGGAGACGTCGTTCTTTCCGTGGGTCGTCAGGAGGTGTTCTCCAGGCCCGATTATGTGGCGGCGATTCGAAACTACAAGCCGGAAGAGCGCCTGGAGCTGGGCGTGTGGCGGAAAGGAAAAACCGATCGTCTCTCTCTGACCGCCGCCCGGTTTCCGCAGGACCAGGCCGGAAACCTTGCCTTTCAACTTCTCGGCGTGAAGGTGGAGGATCTTACCGACCGGCTCCGCAAACGGTATCAAATACCGGCTTCCACAGGCGCGGTAATCACCCGAATCAATCCGGATTCACAACTGGCGGCCATCGGCGCTTCGACCGGAGACGTGATCGGACAGATCGATGATCTTCCCATTGAAACCTCTGCCGACTTTGAAAATGCCGTGGTCAAGTACCGTCTGAAGTCCTCGGTCGTGATTCTTCTGCAGCGGGGGGTCCACGGCTATTACATTACCATAAGGATGTGAATCGATGAGACGCACAAAAATCGCAGCGCTCCTTTCCTCGAACCAGCCGTCCGGACAGGTCCTGATCAAGGGGTGGGTCCGCACCCGTAGAGATGCAAAAAACTTTTCGTTTATCGAAGTCAATGACGGCTCCTGTCTGAAAAATATCCAGGTGGTCGCCGATGAGGGGTTGGCCGCCTATGACCAGATTCGCAGACTTGCCACAGGATCTTCGGTGGAGGTCACCGGCCAGATCGTCGCCTCCCCCGGAAAAGGACAGGCCTGGGAACTTCGCGCCGAAGCGGTAGCGTTGGTCGGAGACGCTCCGGAAAGCTTTCCGCTGCAGAAAAAGCGTCACAGCGACGAATTTCTTCGCTCCATTGCCCATCTTCGGCCCCGCACCAATAAATACGGCGCCACTTTTCGGATTCGTTCGGCGCTTGCCCAGGCCGTTCACCGCTTCTTTGCTGAGAGAGGTTTTCACTACATCCATTCACCGATCATCACCGGCTCGGACTGTGAGGGTGCAGGAGAGTTGTTTCGGGTCACGGCGCTGGATTTGGGCAACCCGCCGAAAATCGACGGCCGGGTAGACTATCACCAGGATTTTTTCGGCAGGGAGGCCAATCTGACCGTCTCCGGCCAGCTTTCCGCTGAACTGTTTGCCCTGGCGTTGGGCGACGTCTACACCTTCGGCCCGACCTTCAGGGCCGAAAACTCCAACACCCGCCGCCATGTGGCAGAGTTCTGGATGGTGGAACCGGAGATGGCTTTCTGCGATCTTGACGGCAACATGGACCTGGCCGAAGACCTCGTTCGAAACCTGACCGGTGCTATCCGGGAGCAGTGCAAAGAAGATCTGGATCTCTTTGCCCGTTTCGTCGACAAATCCCTTCCCCAAACGCTACAGACGGTGGTCGAATCGGATTACATCCGGCTGCCGTATCGCGAGGCCATCGATATTCTTCGCTCGGCCGAAAAAGCATTTGAATTTCCGGTTTCCTTCGGAACCGATCTGCAAAGTGAGCACGAAAAATTCCTGACCGAGGTTCATTTTAAAAAACCGGTGATTCTTTACGATTATCCAAAAGCCATCAAGCCCTTTTACATGCGCGCAAACGACGACGATGAAACCGTCGCCGCCATGGATTTGCTGGTCCCGGGAATCGGGGAAATCATCGGCGGAAGTCAGAGAGAAGAGCGCCTCGATATCCTCGAGGCGAGGATGAAAGATGCGGGCATGGATGCGGAGCAATACTGGTGGTACCTGGATGTCCGTCGCTATGGTACCGCACCCCACAGCGGATTCGGTCTCGGATTTGAGCGCCTGTTGATGCTGCTCACCGGTGCCGCAAACATCCGGGACGTGATTCCGTTTCCGCGCACGCCCGGGACTATCGAATTCTGATTCTGATTTTGCTTTTCCAAGGGGCTGTTTCTTCCGGGCGGGTTGATTGGTGGACTGGTCGATTCGTCAAATGGGCTTTTTTTCCCAATCATCCATTCAACCATTTGACCACTCGACCAATCAACGATTTAACCAATCACTCCCGAAGGCAGCGAAGCTTGGCCAGCTCCTCGGCATAGCCGTACAGGTGCAGGCCCTTGCTTTCAACGATCATCTCCCCGTCGCCGACGCCGATCTCGGCCGCCATGTACTCTTTCAGGTTCTGAATGCCGGCCAGGTTTGCGGGCATGCCCCCCCATAGATCCCAGGAACGAAAATAGACCGCAAAATGAAGGGCGCCGTCCTGGATGCGCGTGTCCAGAGACCGGAGGCAGGGCGGATCGACAAGGGTCAGGTCGGATGGATGGGCCACCTGCAGCACCATCTGGTTGTTGCGGTGCCCGAAGCGGCGGTAGGTATCGATCACCCATTCGATTTGGTTCAAGTAAAGCCGACCCTCTTCTTCAAAAACGATCCTGCCGTCCACATCCCGAATATCGACGATTTCCCGGTTCCCTTCCTTCCACCAGGAAATCTTCTGTCCGGTGATGGGCGCGCGGGTGAGCCGTTCTCCGTAGGTGTAGGATTCGCCGGCCGCCTTTTCTCCGGTCATCAAATATTCGATGTAGGATCTCTCGTAGCCCTCGCCGCCATAAATGTAGGACTCTTCGACCGGGTTGGGGATTCCGCAGCTCGGCGGTATGTCGGGAAGAAGGGGATGGGCGCCCGGGTACCGCACATGGCCCGTGAAAAAGTCGTATTCGAGCCTGGTCTGGCCCGCATAGGATCCCCGGTCGATGGTAAACCGCCGCCCGCTGTCCAAAATGTCGTGCACGGCCTGAAACCACAGATCCGGCAGGTCCCGCGCATCAATACGATGAATTTTCATTCGATTTCGATCCGTTTTTTCCGGACCTTCAACTCCAAAAGGGCTGTGGCCTTACACAGGTACATAATTCCGTTTTTTTTACCAGCGCCGAAGGCGCTGAAACATTTAAAATCGCGCAGCGATTTTAAATGTCGAGCATGCTCACTTCCAGGGCATTGTTTTGGATAAACTCCCGGCGCGGCTCCACCTCGTCTCCCATCAGGACGGTAAAAATGTCGTCGGCTTCCACCGCATCTTGAATCTGCACCTGAAGAAGGGTCCGCTTTTCCGGATTCATCGTCGTTTCCCACAACTGGAGGGGATTCATTTCACCGAGGCCTTTGTAGCGTTGAATGCTCAGCCCCTTTCTCCCCTCTTCGATCAAATATCCGATCAGGCTTCGCTTGTTTTTGAATTCCTTCGGCTCTTTTTGCCCTTCCGGCGCCAAGATGAAAAATGGTCCGCGGTCCCAGGCGACGATTTTTTTGGCAATCACCAGGCATTTTTGAAAATCGGTGGAAAAAACCAGCCCCCTGCCGATCTTCACCGCAGGCGCCTTCCAGGCCGGGATATCCGACTCGATATCGGCGGGGGGGGTGACGGTCATTTCAAAGACGTCCCGTTCCTCGTTCCAGATCAGTTCGCCAAGTTCGTATCCCCAGTCGGCAAGGTTGGCCCGGATTCCTTCCATTGCGTTTCGGTCCTGCAGGAATCGGACATTGGCCAGACCCCTTTCCACCAACACATCCACCATTTCAGCCGGGATGCCTCTTTTTTCCAGTTTATCGACGATCTGATAGTACTCGGAGAGACCGACGACAAACAGGAAAAGTCGGTGTCCGGACAACACGGTCTCGTCTCCCAGCCGGAGATGAATTTTTTCACAGACCCGCTTG